>JALZVD010000119.1 GCA_023300205.1 Akkermansiaceae bacterium
AAACTCAAAAGTCGTCATCGACATAGGTCTCCAGCGCGCATTCCTCATGAACGGAACACAAATAGCAATGGACTACCCTATCTCTACCGGTACTTCAAAACATCCTACTCCTACAGGTAATTTTAACATCATGGAGAAGATTGTCGACAAGCGCTCTAACCTCTATGGAAAAATCCTCGACGCCAATGGCAAAGTTGTAAAAAGCGGAGCAGACTCTAGAAAAGATAAAGTCCCAGAAGGCGGCGAGTTCGTCGGTGCCTCCATGGAACACTGGATGAGACTCACAGGGGATGGTATCGGTATGCACAAAGGAAATGTCCCTCGTCGCCCAGCATCTCACGGATGTATCCGTACACCTGGATCAGTCGTCCCTACCGTATTTTCTAAAGTCCGCACAGGAACACCAGTTTCCATCATCAAATAACATTTTATAACACAAACACATAAAACAATGAAATCACTACTACTATTACCCATCGTAGCCATATCGCTACTCACTAGCTGCGGATCATCAGTCAACAGCACCCCAGCCGCCAAGACCTACTCAACACATGAGAAATTCGTTAAGCGAGCTGATTATAAGCAAACGTATGACACTTATAGAAATGAAAAAGCCCTTCAGTCAGTCAACACAGCCAAGACTAAAATCAACGTCAGCATCGCTAACCAGAGGATGATCGTTAGTCAGGACAATACTGTCCTACTCGACACCCCATGCACTACTGGAAGAGCTGGAAAAAGAACTCCTACTGGAACATTCAAGCTCTATGACAAAATCGCTGATAAGCGCTCAAACGTTTACGGAACACTCTACAAAAATGGTCAACGCGTCTGCGGAGGTCACCGTTACGATAAATGTAAAGGAGTCTCATACGACAAATATGTCGGATCACCTCTTCCATACTGGCAGCGTCTCACTGGAGACGGAATTGGCCTACATGCATCAGGCAGCGTCAAGCGCTACCCAGCTTCAGGCGGATGCATTCGCCTACAACCAACCTATGCTAAGAAAATATTCGGCATGACTAAAAGTGGTACAACACGCATCACTGTGACCAACTCATAAATCATAATCTCAGTCCTACATGAGACAACTAATTCATATAAGCGCTACCATCTTGGTAGCGCTTTCATCTTTAATCATTTCAAGCTGCGCCGGCGGCGGATTTGCTAGTCTACCATCCTCAGGAAATCTTGGACCAAATCCAGATCCTGCCATAAGAAAAGCTCAAATAGCAGCAGAACCAAAAGGCAACTTCTACTACGGAAGACGCTACTATGTCGATAAAACTCGCTTCTGGGGATACATTCGCAAGCCCGGTCAATCATGGGATAACTCTAAACTAGTCCTCATGAATGAACGTAGTAAAAAAGTTCCTGACAGACTACCTGAAAATGGCCCTGCAGGTGCAAACTATGGACACGACCAGAATTACGAATATCGTATCACTGGTGGTTACACAGGTAGAAAAGCATATGACCCTAATTCTAATTCTCTCCTACCAGAATTTAGACCCACTAGCTTCACCCTACTCAATAAAAAACCAGGTTGGCTCTTCTCGCCTCGTGATTACTATGATCCAAAAGCAATCACCCTTAGATCGAGATAATCACAACCTAAAGAATGCGTAATAAACATTACGACCATCTAAACGCACCTCCCAAAGTCGCCTTGAAAGTATTCAAGGTGGCTTTTTTTGCGCTCTTTTTTGTCACCCTCATCCTATTACCATCCTGCATCCACAAATCCAGACTCCCTAAGTTAGAAACACCCTCTCCCTCCCGCATCTTAAGCTCCCACCAGACTCATGCTCTCCTAAACAAATGGTCAGCGAACAACTACCAAAACCTTCTAGGCCACACCATCACCTACAGCTCCCATCACCCCCTAATGAAAGGCAAGCAGTTCACCGAAATTAAGAGTGGATATTCCATCTCCCCCCTCTCCAAGCGCACCCAAGGCATCGGCCTGGCATCCATCGTCAAAATAAAATCCCCCAGCGGTAATATCTTCACGCCCGTCACCAAAGATACCTACCTTTCTAATCTCCAACCAGCGAATATCGTAGCCACTCAGACCAAGATCAACGGTCAGATCAAAACCCACATCGACATCTACGACCCTTATACCAGCAAACATCAAGGATCTACTTTATCATACCAGCCCAAGATCGTCATGAAATACCTCAATGACCTACCTGGTAACTCCACACTCGATATAAAAGGCCTCATGAAGCCTAAGAAATATAATCATCACCAAGGATTCTATCTAGCTGAGCCTTACGACAAAAATCGTATCCCTATCATCATGATTCACGGACTAGCCTCCAGCCCTGAAACCTTCATGGACATGGCTGAAGCCATCAAAGCGGACCCTGCTCTTCGTAACAAATATCAACTCTGGTATTACTTCTATCCCACCGGCACACCATGGCTTGTCACCTCCAGTCAATTTAGAAAATCATACCGTAATCTCATTCAAAAAATTGATCCCAATAGCAACCACTCTAACATTCGCAAATCCGTCCTCATCGGCCACAGCATGGGCGGACTGATTGCTCGTATCTCACTCTCTAACCCTGAAGAGATTCTTCACCAAACATACCTCGGAGACTCCCCACTCTCAGACATCTTCTCTAACGCAGAACTACAAAACATAGATGACTACTTTCACTACAAACCCCTATCAGAACCTGCAAAAGTCATCTACCTTGCCACACCTCACCGAGGCTCAAAAATTGCAACCGGATTCATCGGCTGGGCCACCATCAAGCTCATTACCATACCTGCATTCATTCTACAACAAACCGCAGATGTTCTCACACTCCGTTTCAATGATAGAGATGACCTCCCTGATCACACCAAGAAACTCCTCAGATCAGGCGAAAGCTCCGTGAACCAACTCCAACCAAATAACCCCTCTCTTATCGCACTTAACCAGATGCCACTCAGAAAAGGCGTCACCACCTACTCAGTAATCGGAGACCTAGGAAAACCCTTACTAAATTTAAAAACAGACGGTGTCGTATCATACACAAGTTCACACCTTAAATCCTGCAAAGCAGAATTCATCGTTCCATCTAACCACGACATCTGCGATCAAAAAGATGCCATCAAAGCTGTTCTCAAAATCCTTAACGAATAATTCCCCATGCACAGTATGCATGAGGAATACTTCTTAAAACTATAAATAGACCTCTATCGTCTTCTTCTTAATGTAACAGCACCTGCTCCTATAAGAATAAGCATCGCACTAGACGGCTCAGGAACAGTGTGAGTTAACTCATAAGTTGCACTATAAGAATCCACTCCATCATCTAAAAACACCCCACTAGATACTGCGTTAAATCCATAATTCGCCACACCGTTAATTAAAACCACCTCACTTGACTGTAAACCATCAGGAATAGCTCCAGAAACAAGAGCCTCAGGTAAGTTTGCCGCACCCGCTATCAGTGTAGTAACTCGAGGCTTGATGTCTATAAAACCTCCTAAACCAACAGTAACGGTATTTCCAGAGGTCTCTACATAACTAATATTAGGGTCAGATTGCTGCTGAAACCCTCCACTATCTCTAAACGTTTCAAAAAGATTCTCTCGATCACCTGTAAAAGCTGCCAACGAAGTAAAAGTTTCAAGCTCATCAACAAAATCATTAAACCACTGATTAGCTAGATTATCAGCTCCCCATGAAGTATCATAGCCTGTTGTAACAGAGTTAAACCAATCCTGTCCATTAAGACTACTCAAAGTCACCTGATTGCCATTACCAAAAGTAAGCGCCAATTCCACGTGATCAGCAGTTGCAAAATTACTAAGTGACGCACCATCACTAGCGGCATACAGCTCCACATTTCCACCTGCAAAATCAATGTCACCACCAAGAGCATTGACCAATTGAGACGGATCAGAGCTAAACATAATCTCCTGTGGGTTAGAGGCACTCGTAGGGTCTACAATATAAATGGTAGAGCCAGAGACTGAATCTCCAGTTAAACTAGCCGTCAAAGGAGTATCTGCCATCAAAACACTAGTGCCTAGCGCTGCTACCCCTGCAGAGGTGAACATATTTTTAAGGAATATATTTTTCATAATGATAATTAATTTATATTTATTATTAAACTCGTCAATGTTTTTTTAAAAAACACATTGTTTTTTAAAAAAACTAACCTGTTGAAAACGAATTATTCCTTCCCTCAACCTCCCCTTCTCTATAAAAAACACCAAGAACCTAGCTAAAATGCCAGAAATAGAAGACATCATAGAAACCACAGAAAAAGCACCCATCCTGCTACCATGGCAATGGCTTGCGCTAGCTATACTATGTCTAATTACCATTGGCATCATCTTAGCTTATCGAAAACATAAGAAAAAATCAGCCCCAGAAATAAATAACCTCACCGACTCCCTATCCAAGTTAAAAGAAATTGAACAATCTTCAATCGATAACAACCAACTTACCATCGAGCTATCTCTACTCACTCGCGTATATCTTCAAAGTAAATTTAAAAATCAATCCCTTTTCCAAACCCACCAGGAATTCATCTCAGACCACCAAGACCTAAAACTGCTCCCCGAACCTGCTAAGATAAAACTCTCCACCTACCTTTCCTCTCTAGCTGACCATAAATACTCATCGCCACACCACCTGCCAACTGAAAAAGACAAACTAATCCACCTCACAGAAGCGCTTCTGAGAGGGATGGATTCTACCAGTCCAAAAGACATCGACAAACTCTAGAAACAATAAAATCATCAACACCTATTTTCATAATCTGAGCCTAGCACATCCTTGGTGGCTACTTCTCCTTCTAACCATCCCTCTGCTATTCATCCTCAGAGGCAAGTTAGGCACCCCCGCTAGCATCACCTTCTCATCACTCTCTATCATCGCCTCACTCGGCACTAAACCTAAGGATATCGCTGGATCGCTCAAATTCACCACCCTAATCCTCTGTATCATCGCCGCTGCCATCTCACTCGCTAGACCCCAGACCAAGACACTATACAGCGAGAAAAAAGCCAGTGGTATAGACATCATGATCGCCATAGACATCTCCCTCTCCATGATATCTCAAGAACCACAGTATGAGGGCAAAACTAGAATGCTAGCCGCTAAGCAAACCATCCAGAACTTCATTGCTGCTCGCCCATATGACCGCATCGGTATCGTCTCATTTGCCGGACGATCATACCTAGAAGCCGCAGTCACTCTTGACCATGACTTCCTCATGAAGAAACTACAGACCGTTGAGCCTAATAGCCAGCTAGACGATGGCACAGCCATTGGCTCAGCTCTCTCCAGCGCCGCCACTCGCCTACTCGAATACAAGGACACCAAATCCCGCATCATCATACTCATTACAGATGGATCGAATAACTCTGGAACAATCAGCCCTACAGAAGCAGCTAAAGCCGTAGCACTACAAAACATCAAAATCCACACCGTCGCAATAGGGTCCATAGAAGGACGCCTCCCTCGCCATATCCAGAGATACCCAGAACAAGAATTTGACACAGAAACACTCAAACAAATAGCCTCCATAACCAAAGGCCAATACTACCGTGCATTAAATACAAATGACCTTAACAACGCCCTCAATAGTATCGATAAACTAGAAAAAACCACCCGCAGCCAGCGCATAGTCAGCCACAAAAAAGAACATCATATCTGGTTCACAGTAGCGGCACTAATATCTGCCATTCTCTACATATTTCTCACCGCCATCACCCCTCCTCCAGCGCCTAACTAACCATGTCATTCCTCTATCCATTCTGGTTTGCAACCTTCATCCTCATTCCTTTGATCATTCTGATCATCTTCATTACCCGTAGGAATAAAGCAAAAGTCTGGGCGGCATTTGTCTCCACTCCACACCAGTCAGAACTGGTAACCAAAAATAACCCTACCAGATTCTGGCTCGCACTCACATCCTCACTACTAGGCTTAAGCTGTCTCATCATCGCCATCACCCGCCCATACGCAGGCAACTCAGTCACTCGTGAGAAAATCCAATCACGTAATATACTCATCGCAATGGACACCTCACTCTCCATGCTCTGTGAAGATATCCAGCCTAACAGACTAAGTAGCGGCATCTCATTTGCAGTCAACCTCATCGGCTCCCTACCAGATGACCACATCGGCATCATGGCCTTCGCAGGCAGCCCTAATGTCATCACCTCATTAAGCATAGACCATCCATCCATCATCGAAGAGCTCGGCCACCTAGGCCCCGGATCAGCACACCTTGCAGGATCTAATCTAAAAGACGCTCTCTACGAAGGCATCAACACCCTCAAACGCGCCGGCAAACAAGCAAACGCACTCATTCTCATCACAGATGGCACACCAACCCTAGATGAAATCAATGAAATAACCACCACCGCTAAACAAGCCTACGTTCAGATATTCACCATCGGTGTTGGCTCCACATCCGGTGGCACCATTCCTATAAATGGTCAGCCTCACCGTGACACACAGCGAAAAGTCGTCATTACCAAACTCCAAGACAGCATCCTCCGCCAACTTGCAAGAGACACCAACGGAGTCTATACGCACATCAATACCCAGCCAGAAAAAGCCATCTCCCAAGCTATCCAGAGTATGAACCAATTCGAAAAACAAGGCAGAGAAATTCAAATACCAAAAGAACTCTACCAATGGTTTCTAGCCCCTGCCGTTCTATTACTACTTCTCAGTGCCTTCATTAATACGCGCTTTAAATCAAGCATCTCTCCCCTTCCTCTCATACTCACAGGACTCCTCTCTACCCTATCCCAGACAAAAGCAGCAGAACCATCATGGCTAGACAACATCTCCACTAAATATCTATCCAGACCAGCTAAAGCTAAAGCAGGCTACTCAGCACTCGTAGACAAAAAATTTCCACAAGCCATCATTGATCTAACTCAAGCTAAAAAAGCCTCCCAAGGAGAAGAACGCGCCAAACTCTCATTCGCTATCGCCCAAGCCGCATACCGCATCGGTGACTATGATCTAGCGATTAATGAATACAGCCAAGCTCTCATCGCCACTGATCCCTATATTCAAAACACCGCCCAATACAATCTCGCAAACTCTCTCTTCAAACAAAACACGATCGAGTTCAATATCCCTGAAAACCAAAAACTCACCCAATACCTCGAAAATCAAATTCGAAATAAAAAGCTTACATCCAGTAAGCTAAACAACATCGAAAATGGTCTCAAAAACGCCAATACCCACTACACAGACCTACTAAAAATAAATCCTCAACACAC
>JALZVD010000120.1 GCA_023300205.1 Akkermansiaceae bacterium
CTGCATCTGTATACTCTCCACCCCCTCCAAATCCGCCAACGTCCGCATCACCTTCAATATCCGAGCAAACCAAAGAACTCTACCACAACACCCTCCTAGAGCTTGCAAAGAAAGCATAAGTCATCTAACCACTTCTAACTTAAAATCCCTCCCCTCGTAGAACAATCATATCACAAGAGTTTAAATATCTCTTAGATTCAGATTGGAAGTGCACTGATTCTATTAAAAAAACTCTCAACAAGAACACAAAGAACCCGCTACGGAGAACCAAAGCGGGTTGAAATTATTAAAGAGCGGTAAGGCAGAAAAACTTTATTCCTTAACCTTTTAACTTTTTCTCATTGTAAACTATCTCTTACGACGAACAAGAAGACCGAGTGCACCCAGTCCAAGAAGAGCTGTGCTTGATGGCTCTGGAACAGAATTAAAATTAACTTCCCTAATTTGAGTAAAGTTACCGCCACGACCTCCTGAAGTAGTAGTTAATATTACAGAGTCAACATCTGTATAAGTAGTAGCAAAAGTGAAGCCTTCTGAAGCGTCTAATGAGGTAGTCCCTGATAAACTAATCGCACCTGGAGGCAAAATTGCTGATGTAAAAGCTTCAGAGCCTAAACGGGTCAATCCAGAGAAAAATTCTAGCGTGAATCCTTCTAAACCATGATTATCTGCAGGAACATTATAGTCATCCCATAACTGGAAAGAACTAAGATCTTGAAGTGAGTTAAAACCAAATGTGATTGTACCCGCATGATCAGAATCAGTAGCACTATTAATGGTAGCGCGAGTATTAAAGTTCCCATCTATCAAACTTCCAATAGCAGTAAATGGCATTGAAGAAGATACAGTATCAACAGTTACAGTTTGAGCATTTGCTACTCCTGCAGAAGCAACAATTAAAGCGAGGGTAATTGGTCTATTTTTCATAATATTATTTTTGTTAGTTTTGCAGAGTTTTCGGCACTCCATCTAGCCATAATCGCCATGAAATGAATTGAGTAAAAAGTTTCTACTATCAGTTACATGCCGAATACATAGGGGATCCTCAGGGGAAATTGAACTTTATCCATCGGTTTATTAGACCTCCAAGAAAATGCAGCCAATTAGCTACTTGTTCAATAAGATTAAATATTAAGCAATATTAATCACTAGTCAACATTAAACCATACAAAAACGGTAATTTAATATACATAATACAAATATTATCAACACCTAAGAAACTTGACCAATCACCCCTACCTAAACACTCCCCATTACATAAGTAACTTCCTATCCAAAGTCCTATACTACACCGCCTCTAACAAATACTGCATCTCAATATTCCCCACCCCATCCAAATCCGCCAACGTCCGCGCCACCTTCAAAATCTGATCATGCGCCACTCGCTGTAAAATGAACATCGGGCTCGTCGTTCCACTCAAGGACACCAGTTTCTACTAGGTAAACCAAAGTATTTTCTGCAGCTATAGCCGCCGTTCAATAATCACATTGGCCTCACCAGGTTTTCATGCGGTATCTAGACTAGTTCTGTAAGCACTATAATTAATCACAGCAAAACCACCAGGATAAGCTCCAGTATTTGAAAACGCATCTGCTAAGCCAGATCCCATCTGTCTAAAACCAGAATTGGCTACATGGTAAGTGAGTGAAGTATTTAAGTCCGTATCATCGGGCAAGAAGGATTAGAACACTACAAGAACTCGCTAGTAATCGTAACTGTCGGTTATGTTCATCGCGGATCACTGACAAAACCTAGGCTTCTAGAGCTATATCGATAAACACTATGAAAGTAGGAAGCAGAGTCTGACTCAATAAGCTGACTTGACTAACTAAAAAAAATAACCGCTGCGCAAGCTTTCATAATGTTAAATGTGATTAACCACAAAATAAGCTTGGTCTAATTCTAGAACTACTGGAGCTATAAACCCCAAAAAATAATTAGAGAGACTAGTAGACACTAGCCTCTCTAGTAAATAATATTACCTCTTACGGCGTGCTATCAACCCAAGCGCACCAAGTCCTAGTAATGCAGTGCTTGACGGCTCTGGAACCGGTGTAGTATTAAAATTAATTTCTCTAATTTGTTGAAAATCCCCACTAGCGCCAGTAGCGGAGGTAATCTCAAGATTAACTCCAGTTACATTACGGTAGGTTTGTCCAAAATTGTGAACTTCTACAAAAATAATGTCACTTACATTACTTGAGGCATTTGTGGCGCCTGTTAAAGTGTCAGCTGAAACAAAATTCTGGGAACCTAGGTTCGTAGCACCAGCAAAAAATGTCAAAGTAAAGTCTTCGATACCATGCTTATCATTAGCTATTGCTAAATCATCCCATAGGTTTAATTGAAATAGATCTACAGGAGAACTAAATGCAAATAGAATGTTACCTGTAGTTTCAGGAAACTGATTGATTCCTCCAGCCGCGTAACCACCATCGATTATTCCATTAATGTTAGCCTGTGCAATTCCAGTAAGATCGGTAGTAACTGAAGTTGCGGTTACTGTTTGTGCGTTAGCATATGTTGTCAGCGTCGCTGCTACAATGCTCGTTCTTAGTATGTTTTTCATATTTATTTTTAATTGGGGTATCATGAATAGGTTAACTCATTTTTAAATAAAATTAACTAATTCGTACATATGATAATAAAGATAAACTAACTAGTCAATCTTTATTCAAAAAAGTAAAGGAGCCAGTAAGGAGTGGCACGGACTTAAGCGAAAAACGCATATTTGATAAGAGTTCCAGAGTCTAATGGGGTAGTGCTATTATTATTCGGCTTAAATAGGCTAAGATGCTTGAGCAATATTAGAATTGTGGCTTTGATAACTCACGCAAAAGTTAAGACTATACTATGCATTAAAGCATATAGAAAAAAATCACCGATAAATGCCCTTAAGTCCCTGCTATTCGGGTCATTCCGTGATTTGTGAATCATCAATAACTATTATATCTAAGCCTTACCTCAAAAGTAAAACATACCTCTAAGCTACTTACTAGACTCATACCCAAGAACACCAACCACCCCCATCTAATCACCTCCCCATCTACATAAGCAGCTTCCTATCCAGCGTCCTATACTGCACAGCCTCTAACAAATGCTGCATCTCAATATTCGCCACCCCCTCCAAATCCGCCAACGTCCGCGCCACCTTCAAAATCCGATCATGCGCCCGAGCTGAGAAATTCAACTCATTCATCACCTGCTCCAAATACCCAGAAGTCTCACTATCCAGCCCACAATACCCACGCATCAACCGCGAAGGAATAGTCGCATTACAATTTACCCCCACATCACCCTCAAACCGCCGCGATTGCCTTTCCCGTGCCTCAATCACCCGCTCACGAACAACCGCACTCTTCTCCCCACCATCCCCACTATTCAGCTCCTTATACTCTAACAACGGCACCTCCACATGCAGATCAATCCTATCTAACAACGGCCCACTAATCCGCTGCCGATACCGATCTATCTGCGGAGGAGAACACCTACACTCCCGCTTAGGATCACCATAATAACCACACGGACAAGGATTCAAAGCCGCCACCAATAAGCACTGACAAGGAAACGTCAAACTCCCCGCAGCCCTAGAAATAGTCACACACCCATCCTCCAGCGGTTGCCTCAGCACCTCCAAAGTCTGCCTCCTAAACTCCGGTAACTCATCCAGAAACAACACCCCATGATGCGCCAAACTCACCTCCCCAGG
>JALZVD010000121.1 GCA_023300205.1 Akkermansiaceae bacterium
AGCAGATCCAGTGAACTAGATCTCACAACCCTTGATCCCAAATTAAAAGGCGTAACCATCATCATTATCCCTTCATTCCCAGACAACCACCCTCAGAAACAACCCATCATCATCGACTACCAAGCCAAAAACGTTTCCATATCACCACCGCCATCACAGAAATCGCTAAAAAAGCCAACCATGACCTCTAAATCACCTCAGTGGGCATTATCTTCTGCCCGCCAGAAACTCCACCATTCCCTAATAAATTCGCTAAAGCAGGAGTCATTTGGAACACCCTTTACAAACACACAAAAACAAAAAAATAATCCTGTCAGAAAGAACTTCTAACAGGATTGAAAAATGGTTAATTTAAGGATTTAGATCGAATCAGATTAGAGTGACTCTAACTTCGCTTTAAGTGACTCCTTAGTAACATTAGCTCCCACAATCTGGTCTTTTACTTCTCCGTCCTTCATGAATAGTAAGAAAGGAATAGAGCGCACTCCATACTTAGCTGCTAATGCCTGAGCGGTATCTACTTCTACCTTACCCACCACTGCCTTATCTCCCATTTCCTCAGCAAGCTCGTCGATAAGTGGGGAAATCATCTTACAAGGTCCACACCACTCTGCCCAGAAATCAATCAGAACAGGTTTAGTTGAGTTGAGAACCTCAGCTTCGAAATTTTCTTCAGTTAATTGTAATGCCATGCCGTAACTATGCCCCTAAATGTTAAAACGTCAAGAGCCGCAGACTAAAAAAATTAGCATGCGGCTCTTAGTTAAATTTGGTTTAAAGATGAATGAATGAAGAGAACCAAATCAAGCCCTCTCACTTAAATCCTCTATAGCTGAGTTGAACTCGTTACATAAGCAATGTAGATCACCCCAATAGCAAAGAGAATTAGTATAATTGGTATAGCCATAATTTTTAATAAATAATAATGATAGTTGTGATGAAATAACTTACTCCTCTGACCCACTGAAGATCTCCATAATATCTCCATCCTTATGTGCATCCACCCAGATTTTCGCATGCGAGAACTGGAAATAAAGCACGACAAGTGACAGCACAAAAGCGATGATCGACAGTGGCAATGCAGCACCTGCTCCACCTCGCTGAGCTTCTTCATCCTCAGAAGCAGTTTGAATCGTCGCCGCCTGCACAGGCGCCCCTAAGCCTTGCGTTAATTGCTGAGTCTGCTGCAGTTCCACGGTAGCCTTTGGTAGCGGCTGACTAGCCCCACCACTTGCTGGAGCACTCAGAGGCTGTGTCGCAAGACCAACTGGAGCTGCTCCACCTAACTTCATCGTAGGCGCTGGCGCAGGTGCAGAAGGTGCTTTTGCTCCCCCACCTAAGGGTATTGTAGGTGCCGGTGCAGGTGTAGAAGGCTTAGGCCCAGATCTTAGAGGTATTGTTGGCGCTGGAGCCGGTGCAGGTGCAGAAGGCGCCTTCGCCCCAGGTGCCGGAGGTGCAGCTGTTACCGGAGGCGGTCCAGATGGCTTGCCTCCTTTGTCTGCTTTTAGAGTCACGCGCATTGTCTCTTGCTTTAGAGGCACACCTGACTTTACATCAGGAGCAGCAGCTTTAGCAGCAGGAGGTGCCATCGCAGCTCCTAGAGGTATCGTTGGTGAAGCCATGAGTGGCTTAGGTGCTACTACATTTCCTAACTTCATCGTTGGGGTAGCAGCTGGCTTTGCTGGCTCTACACCTGCTGGTGCTCCTCCAGGTTTCGCACCAGGTGCTTTTAATGTCACGCGTACTGTCTCTTTTCTGAGAGGCACCGCAGAAGTTTTTTTAATAGGCTGTGTCGCCGCTTGATCTTTTTTCTCGTCGCTCATGAATTCAATTATAGTTCAATGTAAGTTGGTAAAGTAGGTGTGTGTGATAGACAGAATCCATCTTTTAACTATATAACTCTTTTTCACCCAGCTGTGTCAAACCTCCAAACCAACTTTTTATCATTTTTCATACAGATTACTTTGCCTTACATTGACAAGACAAATACTTTCCAGCACATTGTGAATCGTTATGAGTTACAGAACATCACACCCCAGTATGCCCTCATCCCCTAAAACCGTAGGATCTATCGCTGACTCCTCCCTGCTAGAACACCCGTTTTCCAATGAAGAATCAGACATAGTAGAATTCAGACTAGACAGCCTCATTCCTCAACTCCCGATTGTAAAAAACGTTCTCCTCAAACTCAAAAATAGCCAGATCCAGACCCTCATCACAGCCAGATGCGCATCAGAAGGTGGCCAAAGTCAACTAGACCCCAGCCAGAGATCTCAGCTCATCATGGGCCTCGCCCCATTAGCAAATTTCGTAGACATCGAGCTCGCTAACATCGAACAAATGCAAGAAGCCGCCACCTACGCTCAGAACATGGGTTGCATCCTCGTCGCATCCCATCATAACTTTCAGAAAACCCCTCCCTCAGATCAGCTAAAAGAGGTCATCTCACGCGCCATAGACAGCGGAGCAGACATCGCCAAGATCGCCGTCTTCCATCAGTCTGTAGAAGACATATTCCGCTGCGCAGATATCATCCAGAACACCTCATCCATTGCCGTCTCACTCATGGGAATGGGCCCACTAGCTCCAGCATCTAGACTACTCTATGCCCAGCTAGGATCAGTTTTGAACTACGGCTACCTCGGCACTAAACCAACCGCCCCTGGCCAATGGCACGCATCCCAGCTGAATCAAGCCATCCTAAACTCACCTCAGTTCTAGC
>JALZVD010000122.1 GCA_023300205.1 Akkermansiaceae bacterium
CATCCACCACCACCACCTTATGCTTAGCTATCCTTGGTAAAATAACTGCCAGAACATGCCCAGCATCACCCAGTTCATCCACACAAAGAGCAATCGTATCTTTCTTTCTCAGCGCATGCACCTCAGAAACCTGCAATGCATTATACACCAAACCATACACCTTATCCTCAGGCATCTGTGACACCTCAGAAGTCAGTTTCTTCAGGAATGCATCGCTACCCTCTTTCACCTTCACCCTACCTCCACAAGCTGACTTCATCGGCTTCTGCAACACACAACGGTGAGAAAATGACTCCGCACTCAGCGAACTCAGCCTCTCTCTAACAGCAACAGCAGTCGCCTCTCTCGCCTCCATTGGTTCACCCCACGCCACAGTCACTCCATACTTCAGCCTATACGGCCACTTATAAATAAATTTCCCTCGCTCAAAGGAAAAGATAGAACCCCATAACCCATCCATATAAACAGGAACTACCGGACACTTAGCCTTCCGCGCTATCATTTCAAATCCACGCTTCAGCTCATTCATACACCCAGACCTAGTCAACTGACCCTCTGGGAAAATACACACCACTCCTCCCTCAGCCACAGCATCCGCAGCCTTCTGGATCGCTTCCTTAGCCCGCCTCTCAGAGATCGGAACCGTATCGAAGAACCGAATGAAAAACCTCACCAAACCAGCCTTCTTAAAATAAGAATCATACATCAAAAATCGAATCGGTCTATTACTCGATGCAGTCAGAATAAACGCATCCAGATACGTCACATGGTTCGGCACTATCAGCACCCCACCCTCCTTAGGTAGACGCTCAGCATGCAGCACCTTTTGCCTATAAAAGACACGCATAAACGTCAAAACCGTAAACCTAACAAAATGCTGTGGCAATAAGCGCGTAGAATAAATAGTCACTACCAGACAAAGAAAGGCAATGATGATAAACTGATGATTAATACTCACCCCCATAGAAAGCAGCGCAAGGAATAACCCTAAAGCAGATGCACCAATAATAGAGTCCAGCAGATTCAACCCAGCCAGAACCTTACCACGCTTCCTCTCATCACAGTTATCCTGAAGATACGCATTCAAAGGCACCAAAAACATCGAAGCTCCACACCCAGTAAAACCAACCCACAACTTAAACCATAAACCATCAGTTGGCATAAAAATCAAAGCACTGCTACCTATCACCATCAGAATCCCCCCAATAGGAACTAACCCTAACTCGATCGATCTCCGGCTACTGAAAGAAGCAAAAGCTCCACCCAGAATCATTCCACCACTGGCCGCAGATAACAGATACGCTAACTCAGTTCCCATCCCACTAGTTTGTACAGAAGAGGTAAGCCTTGAAGCCTCCGTGATCTCATTCGCAACCTGAATGACCACCACATTGATAAATCCACCTATAAACCAGAAAAAAGCGATCCCTAACGCACTAAGCCGAATTTTAGAATCCCCCAGCAGCTCCCTCATTTGACCCACATGCTCAGTGATGATGCTCGCTTGAAAAGGTCGTTTCCCCGGTGAGGGATACACCTTCATCGTATGAGAAACTAAGTAACCAGGAATCGAGCAGATAAATAAAATCAATATCGGATAATAAGCCGCCTCCCATGGAGAAGTCGTTTCCGCCATCCTACTATCAAACCAAAACCCACTTAATATCTGACCCACACTAAGAGCTAACACTGAGCTAAGTTCCAGTATCCCACTCGCAGAGCCTAACTTTTCACTACCCACCATTTCCTTAATAATCCCCTTCTTAGCTGGACTCAAAATAGTCGACTGTAAAGCCAGCAAACCAAAACCAACAATCGCCACATAGAAATTCTCAATACTTACCGCCCACAAAATAAACCCAAGAACGCACACTTGCATCAAAGCCCCAGCTCTCAACACCCTCGTCTTACTATAACGATCAGAAATCCAACCCGCAATAGGAGCCAGGATAATAAACGGCGCTAAGATCAAAGCCCCAAATGCTAACGGAACCCATGCACTCGAAGCTGAACTCCCCTGAGACAACTCCAGAGCGGACATCACACCCTCATGCTCAGCCCTATAAGCTGCATTTAAAATAAACACCCCAAGAACTGTCAGCATCATCTGAGCTGCCTTATCATTAAAGGCATTTTGAATAACCAGCACCACCATCGTCCAGAACGATCGCGTATCAGCCGGTTCTACTCTATGCTTCTCAGATGCTACCTTAGCGTTTTCTAACATGACAAAACCCTATACAGGATTCACAAATCATTCAAATTGATAACATGTATATCTTCATCGTTTAAAACGATTCATCACAAAAAAAACGCGACCACCGTTAAGTGATCACGTTTTTAAAATCTTATGTTACAGATACGAATTAAAACAAATCAGCATTCATCACCTTAGTCCACGCTGCGATGAAATCCTTAATGAATCTAGCTTTGCCATCTTCACATCCATAAACTTCTGCTATCGCTCTAAGCTGTGAGTTAGAACCGAACACCAAGTCCACAGAAGTTGCATACCAAACCACTTCTCCTGCAGAGTTCTTACCCTCGTAGAAATGCTCACAACGCTCAGACTGATTCCACTGCGTATCCATATTCAGGAGATTCACAAAGAAATCATTCGTAAGTTGCTCTGGCTTGTCAGTGAATAAACCAAGTGCTGGCATACCCACTGTCGTATTAAGAACACGCATTCCACCCACGAGAGCTGTCATTTCTGGAGCTGTTAGATCAAGTAACTGAGCTTTATCAAGAAGGTTCTCAGGTGCCGGACGGTCGA
Source organism: Akkermansiaceae bacterium (assembly GCA_023300205.1). GTDB lineage: Bacteria > Verrucomicrobiota > Verrucomicrobiia > Verrucomicrobiales > Akkermansiaceae > Rubritalea. The sequence continues at coordinate 2,777 of JALZVD010000122.1, forward strand.
TCTCTCTACCAAGATAGTTTCTGAACCCATCATGCTTAGGCTC
>JALZVD010000123.1 GCA_023300205.1 Akkermansiaceae bacterium
AACTTATGGCAAACACCCAAAGTAGCACAGCGTGATAACCTACCCTACGCTATGCCAGAACAGGTCAATCCTAGCCCATCTGAATACCTCAAAGTGGACATCGCTAATCTCGTAGATTCGCCACATCATATAGGGACTTGGAGGATGTCTATCCGCACTAGTTCACAAGCAGTAGATGGGCAAAACCTTAGAACCTGGTTAGATAGTAACCCTAGATTCGCCCAAGGTAATCCCCTATGGGATGGCTCTAAAATTGGATCTACAGATGGTGCTACTAGCTATGAAGGCTTCAACTTCATATCACCATTTTTAGGAGCTACATATGATGATAGTGACGATGGTGGCCCCGGTGGCAGAGGAAAGATAGCCGAAGGCCAAAATGAGGCTCCAGCCTTCCCCGAAGCCATCATAGATAATGGGCGCTACCGTGGCTTTGGAGGCTACTCTACTACTAGTGAGGGGCAAAACCGGGTAATCCTCTATGACTCTCCACGTAGTCCTCTGATATCTCTCGGTCAGTTTCAGCACGCACAACTTTCGCGCTACCTCTACGAGTCAGGATTCCCCTTTGGAAATTCCTACGCGAACCCCCGTATCCCACTGGATTCTACTTCTAAAGATAATTTCAATGGTATTGCAGAATTCACCATGTCAGACATTTCACACACTCTCAATGAAGCACTCTGGGATGATTACTTCTTTTCTACTATAGCCAAGGGATACACCACAGCCACCGACTCTGGTAACCTAGACGATCTTTTCTCAATAGAAGATCTACGCTCAGGCACTCAGCTCTTACCAAATCCACGCTATGAATTCATGCCTCTAGGGGCAGACACCACACTCGCTGAAATCCATGCCGATGCCGGAGATCAAGGTATCAGAGCCATTTCCTCTAGGATAGGCATCAAAGGAGCATTCAACATTAACTCCACATCCAAGACCGCCTGGAAAGCCATCCTAGCCAGCATGGCTAATTCAGAACTCCCCACGATGAATGTCGATGGAACACACAAATCATGGGAAGCACCAGAAGGGGTTCGCTTCTCTAGATTCGGTCATCATCTAAATGAAAAAGGCTGGGAAACTTCAGAAGGTATAGCAGCACCTTCATTCTGGAACGGCTATCGCCACATCACAGAGGTTGAACTAGACTCACTAGCGGAAGCGATCGTCACAGAAATTAAGCTACGTGGTCCATTCCGCTCATTCGCAGACTTCGTCAATCGTGATCCAGACTCAGCAGACATTGCCATACAGAGAAAAGGAGCACTACAGGCAGCACTAGATAATACAATTAATAAAGCAGCAGACCTACAAGAAGTGGGTGACCAGGTAAGCCAGCCAGCTGGCACTAATTTCTCAAATGCTAGTGATGCCGAGAGCACCAGTGCCGGATACGCAGGATACGTCACTCAGGCAGATCTACTCCAGTCACTAGCTCCTATTCTACAACCTCGTTCTGACTACTTCTGTATTCGCACTAAAGGTGAATCACTCGATAACAATGGCAACGTAATCGCTACTGCTTATTGCGAAGCTTACGTCCAACGCACCGCTTCCTATATTGACTCTGCCGATGAACCTCATGTCACCTTCGATGAGCTATCAAGCCAACTCAATATAAAATTCGGTCGTAAATTTGAAATCATCTCATTTCGATGGCTCAGCTCAGAAGAAATATAACCTAATAAATAACTTCTATAATGAACAAAATTACCTCTTCTAAACTATGCTCTATCGCCGTCATATTAGTGATTAGTATCATGGCTGTTAAGCTAGTGAAGGCAGACGACTCTATCAGAACAGAAATCATCACCCTAAGTATGAATGCAAAGCTAGGACCATATTTCTACTTAGATAAAAACGAAGTAAAACAACTACCCTTATCTAGACACGGTGTTTCTTCCCCTATCACTTATAAGGGCTCGACTAAGCTCCAACTTTTTCTAAATAAGCCATCACCTGAGGCTATTGACAACTTAAGAAATAAAAAGAACCCACAACCTAAGCCAGACCTAGAAGTCAACCTAAGCCAGAAAACAGGACGGACAATCTTACTTTTCTCACAAGTCAGAACCACAGGAAAAGCAACACCATCCACAGTTGTCCGTCCCTATGCCATTTCCAACAATACAAATAGCAAAGGAGATTACCTTGTTTTTAACTTATCGAAGAATGATGCCTTCATCTCACTTGATAAAAAAACCAAACAAATAAAACCCAGTCAACAGGTCACTCTAAGCTCACCCTCATGGAAAAAGAAGCCAGGAGATTTAGCAATCACACTAGCCCAGAAAAAAAATAACAAGCTAGAACCTGTCTATAACTCAATCTGGGGGCATCAGCCTAAACAGCGCGCTATTCTATTCATATATGACCATAAAAGCCGTCTTGCCATCCGTAGATACTATGATCATCCCGGCCCGCTTTAAACTCCAGAATAATAAAGAAAAAGAAGCTTTATAGTAGTGACAGCTCTTCTATTTCACAAAATATGAATCTACCCATAAAAAATGAAATCCATACTTATCCTACTCCTAACTCTCTCTTTATTTGCTGACGCTAAAACAGAAAAGTCCACGACCATTCTCTGCATCGGTGATTCCATTACAGAAGGAGCAAAAAAATTTAAGAGCTATCGCCAATATCTCGTCCCCTCACTCATCGATAAAGGCATCGACCTAACATTTATTGGACCTAAAAAAGACGCGATATCCGCACATTCAGGCTACAGTGGAAAAAATACAGGGTTTCTCCTAAGCAAGATCACAGAAATCTACACTGCACACCCTGCCGACATCGTTCTAATCCATGCTGGGCACAATCGATTCAACAAAAATAACCCTGTCCCAAGCATACTAGATGACACCCAGAAAATCATCCAAGCTATCACCAAAATCAACCCAAAAGCTAAAATCCTCCTAGCACAAACCATCACCGCAGGCAAGCTACCCAAATATGCCTACATCCCAAAACTCAACCTAGCACTACCCGAGCTCGTCACTGAACTCAAAAAACAAAATATCCAAATCGAACTCGTCGACCATGCCACAGGATTCGACCACGAGAAACACACCATCGCTGACCAAGTCCACCCCAATACGGCAGGCGCTAAACACATCGCAGACCGCTGGTTAAAAGCACTACTCCCACTGCTAGGACATCACTCCGCCAAAGAAATCACCACCCTTACTCTAGGTAAATTATCTACATCCACTGAAAAACGTCTTCCTAATGGTCGCGTCTCACACGTCAGCTCCCCCTCTCTAGATGTCTACCTCCCTATGAAACCTAACGGAGCATCATTAGTCATTGTTTCTGGAGGAGGATACAAAAAGCTCGCCTCTGGACCTCTCGGACTCGCATTTGCTGATGCTTTTCTAAAAAAAGGCTTCACCATCTTCTCTCTAAAATACCGCCTTAGCCCACCCTCAAAAAACGTCGTCAAAGACGCCTGTCAAGATGGCTCACTTGCTCTCCAGCTCATCCGTAGCAGAGCCAAGGAATGGAACCTAGACATACACCGTATCGGAATGATTGGCTACTCTGCAGGAGCCAATCTCATCCTAAATCTTGCTTGTGATCAGAAAAACGAATCGCCGAACTTCATCGTCCTAGCTAATCTCTGGCGACACCAACAACCCAAAATCACCGACTTCGATCTCCACAGGAATCTCCCACCCACCATGATCCTTACCGCAGAGGACGACAAAATTGCTCCCACCATCCAAGCCAAAAGACTCGCCCAAGCACTCCAAAAGCTAAACGTCTCTACACAGCTAGAAATCTACCCCA
>JALZVD010000124.1 GCA_023300205.1 Akkermansiaceae bacterium
GAAAGAGTGAAGAGGGAAGCGAAAAAAAGCGACCCTTGGAGAGGCTTCGGGATCATCCCTAATGATCACTCGTCAACGTGCTGGATCAGGATGCGACAGGTTTTGAGGGAAATGAGCGAAGTGAACCGCTTTTGGTGTTGTATCCATGTAATTTTGTAAATCTGTTAATATTATGTAACTCGTTTATATTAAGTTCTTTATTTATGTCCTGAGTGATCATTGCATAAAAGTGCAGAAAAGAATTGTCGTCGTCTAATTTGAGAGCTAGAAAAGACAGACCATGAAACAACTAAACACAACGGCTAAAGCTGTTCTTCTAAGTGCAACCTTGTCCGTGCCATCACTCGCGGGCATTACTGTGATCGATTTTGGCGCTATCCAAGATAACTGCTGTGGCGATGCTGCCCATGTTGCGACCTCGAATGTGGATCCTGCAGATCCTGTCGCTCAAGTATTTCTTCATGCCAATGCCGATACAGCGCAGGCTGATTCAGCAATCGTAAACTTGAGCGACGGAGCGACACTCCAGTGGACCAACGTTTCGGCATGGAACAACACTGCGACACCCGCAAATGTCTCTGACTCCTTTTTCCTCCATCGCGCCAATGACGCTCTCGCTACAGGATTTACGGTAACGACTGCTAACCCAGGGGACGTTGTCACGATCGATTTTGTTGGTGGTGTGACTGGTGTTGATGGGCGAGATGCTCTCATCACGATTGACGGTAATAGCACGGTCGTTCCTAACGGCGCTGCTGCTTGGACGAATGTCGTTACTGGTGCTGTTGGAAGTGTTACCGGTGATCTTAGCGAAAATTCGAATGACGAAGGCAACGTGGGAGCGATACGTATCACGATCACAGCAGTCCCTGAGCCATCGAGCTCGCTCCTGCTTGGAATGAGTGTTCTGGCCCTCGGATTCTTCCGTCGTCGCAAGTAAGAACGATCAGCTCAGTATTTCATATTTTAAGCCACGTTCTCTCATAAGGAGCGTGGCTTTGTCTATTCCCTCCCAAGAAGATTCCTGCTAAGTATCGACATGCGTGATTTACAAGCTTCTTTCCGTGATTCTCAGACGATGGAGCAAGGCCCTCAGCGGTCAAGATGGCCTAGGTTCACTCGCAGCTTGCAGTGTGGTTTTGTCGCTATCATTCCGCTCTGTGTTGGATGTGATCAGACGGAGTCTGAGAGCTCCAATCCCACTGGATCTTCGGAAACGAGTGCTCAAGGTGAGATCTCTGTGATGAAAGCAGAGACCGCTCAGAAAAGCTATCCCGCTCCTGGTGAGTATTCTTCGACACCGCTCCCGGCTCGCGCATCTGAGGCATCAGGGAAGCTTTTCAGTTCCTTGACGGTCGAGGAGACAGGGATCGATTTTGTGAACCCGATTGACATATCGCATCCGATGAAGCGTCTCTATCATTCTGGATTTGTGTGCGGTGGTGTAGCGATTGGCGATGTGAACGGGGATGGGAAGGCCGATTTATTTTTGAATAGCGGCCCTTTAAAAAATAGACTCTACCTCCAAGAAGATGACCTTCGTTTTAGTGATGCAACGGCAACATCCGGGGTGTCGCAGGAGGATGTCTGGAGCACGGGGGTCACGATGGTTGATGTGAATAGCGACGGAAATCTTGACCTCTTTATTTGCAACTACGACAGTCCGAATCAGCTGTATTTGAATGATGGGAAGGGGGGCTTTTCGCTGCAAGAGAAGAGCGGTCTGGGCACGGTGGATGCAAGTCTAACTGCCTCCTTCGCAGACTATGATAACGATGGTGATCTCGACTGTTTCTTGCTGACCAATCGATACTATCGGGCAAATGGGCGGCCCAGCACTCCTCCTGCTGAATTTAAGGACGGTGTTCCGGTTCTTTTTGAAGAGTATGAGAAATATTACCGGATCAAGCAGGAGCAGGGGAGTAATTTTGGGATCGAAGAATATGGACGTCCCGACAAACTTTTTCGAAATAATGGGGACGGGACTTTTTCAGATGTCACGGAGAAATCCAAGATCGCAGGGGAAGGCCACGGCTTGTCCCAAGTCTGGTGGGACTTTGATGAAGACGGTTGGGTAGATATTTATGTCTGCAACGATTACGATGACCCAGATTACCTCTGGCGGAACAACGGCAATGGCACATTTACGAATGTGATCGCCACTGCGATGCCTCACACCTCGTGGTTCGCGATGGGCTCAGACCTTGCTGACGTCAACAATGATGGGCGGATGGACTTCTTCTCCGTGGATATGTCGGCTACCAATCACTTTCGGCAGAAGACCACGATGGGGGCGATGAATAACGCAAAGATTCTCGCAGTGTCAGGACCGCCGCAGCAAATCATGCGCAACGCCCTGCTTCTCAATACCGGAACAGGTCGTTTTCTCGAAGCTGCCTTTCTCGCTGGGGTTGCTGATTCGGATTGGTCATGGGCTCCGAAGTTCGCTGACTACGACTGTGATGGTCAAATAGACCTCTTTATCAGCAATGGGATGGCGAGGAACTTCACGGACTCGGATATCAAGTTTACGAATGATAAAAAAATCGGTCAGACGGTCTGGGATTTTTATGAAGATTCAGCTCCTAAGCCGGACCGTAATCTCGTGTTTCAAAATCACGGCGATCTGAACTTTGAGGATAAATCAGAGGAATGGGGGCTGGATCATTTTGGCATGAGCTATAGCGCCGCGACTGGTGACTTGGATGGCGATGGTGATTTGGAACTCGTCGTGGCGAACTTGGACGAGCCAGTAAAGCTATTCCGAAATGAAGGTTCGGACGGGCATCAAGCGGTGATTAGGTTGGTCGGGAACGGTGGGAATCGTTGGGGGATCGGAGCTTCCATAAGGGCGACGATTGCCACGGAGACTGGCGAGCTCACTCTTGTTCGTCTGATGAATCCATACACAGGATTTCTCTCAAGTAACCAGCCCGAGATTCACTTTGGTTTGGGTGAGGCCACGTCGATTCTAAAACTAGAAATTAAGTGGCCAAATGGAAGTATCCAGAGTTTGGGGAATCTGCCTGCTGATCACCGTTTTGTTATTCGTGAACCAGAGAATCAGCCTCTTGTTTCAAAGCCGCTTGAGAACATGGGAGAGAGTAACCCCTATTTCGAGATGCACGCGGCGCACAGTGCCACGCATCAGGAGACCTACTTCGATGACTTTGCGCTTCAGCCGCTCCTACCTAACAGGCTTTCTCAATTGGGGCCAGGGATGGCGATTACGGATTTAAATAAAGATGGACTCTCCGAAGTATTCCTTGGTGGTGGTGCTGGATTCCCAGGGAAAATCTACTCAGTGAATGAGCGGGGGAGATTAAGGGCGATTGCGATGTTTGAGGCGGAAGCGGAACATGAAGATATGGGCTGTCTCTTCTTCGATGTGGAAGGTGACGGTGATTTAGATCTCTACGTCGTGTCAGGTGGAGTGGAATGTGGTGATAAGGCTGAATTACTGGAAGATCGTCTTTATCTTAACCTAGAAGGAAAACAGTTCGAGCTTTCGAAGGATGCCCTTCCTAAACTTCAGGACAGCGGTGGATGCGTCGCCGCCGCAGATTTTGATAGAGATGGTGACCTTGATCTTTTCGTGGGCGGGCGAGTCGTCCCAGGTCAGTATCCGACCACGCCGATGAGCCGCTTGCTCGTGAATGAGAGTGATGAAGTTGCCAAGTTTGTTGATGGCACCGAAGCCCATGCGAAAGAGATCGCTCAATGCGGAATGGTCACGAGTGCTCTCTGGACTGATGTCGATGCCGACGGCTGGATTGACCTGATGATCACCACGGATTGGGGACCTGTGCGCTTATTTCGAAATTACGAAGGAAAGCTAGTGGAAGCAACCCAAGCAGCCGGGCTGGATGTCCATAGCGGCTGGTTTAACGGGATCGCTGGACGAGATCTCGATAACGATGGTGACCTGGACTACGTCGTGACGAACTTTGGACTGAATACAAAATATCATGCCTCTAAGAAGCATCCGAGCCTGCTGTATTACGGTGACTTTGAAGGCAATGGGAAGAAGCGGCTCGTGGAAGCGGAGGAGGAAGGAGAAACTCTCTTTCCGCTCCGAGGCAAAAGCTGCTCGACGGCCGCTATGCCATTCTTGGGGAAGAAGTTTGGGTCCTACAAGTCTTTCGCGCTGGCCTCGCTCGAAGATATTTACACTCCGGAGTGTCTGGAAACGGCCGAACGGTTTTCAGTAAATACTCTTGAGTCAGGTGTGTTGTTAAATGATGGGAAAGGGCATTTTAAGTTTCAGGCTCTCCCAAGGATTGCCCAGATTTCGCCGGGATTTGGAGTTCAGGTGACAGAGGTGAATGGCGATGGGAATGCGGATGTCATCATCGCGCAAAACTTTTTTTCACCGCAGTTGGAAACCGGAAATTGTGACGGTGGCCTGAGTCTGCTCCTCTTGGGAAATGGCGATGGATCATTCAGGGCTGTGGCACCTGATCAAAGTGGGATTGTGATCCCCGGTGATGCCAAGGCGGTTTGTCAACTGGACTTGGATACTGATGGAAGAGCTGACTTTTTAATTTCAACTAATAGCGGCGCGACACAGGTCTTGATCGGAGCACAGAGCGTCGGTGCTAAGACGATGGCGATTCGCTTGGCTGGAAATAAAGGCAATGCCGATGGAATCGGATCTCGAGTTACGATGATTCTGTCCGATGACTCCAGTCAGACCGCTGAAGTTTCTATTGGAGGTTCGTATCTCAGTCAGTCAGTGCCGGATTTGTTCTTTGCAGTGCCTGAAAATCGACTTCCTGCAAGGGTTGAGGTGGTTTGGACTGATGGCAAAACGACGTCTCACAAGATTACCGAGTGGGCAGCTCGCATTAAAATTGCTGATGAAGGTGCGGAGGGACCTTAGTATATTGACGATGTCGCTTTGGGAGCACGGTCTATTGATCAAAGTGCCTGATGAGGGAGTAGGTGCGGGTGTTGAGGTCCTTCATGGGGGTGAGGAGTTTTTGGTAGGGTTGGTAGCGGTTGGTGACGATGCCTTTGTTGGCGTCGAGGTTGGAGGGGTC
>JALZVD010000125.1 GCA_023300205.1 Akkermansiaceae bacterium
GAAGATTCTAAAGATGCTTGTCCTCAAGTAGCTGGTGTTGCTGAATTTAATGGATGTATTGATACTGATGGTGATGGTATCCCTGATTCTAAAGATGCTTGTCCTACAGTTGCTGGTATTGCTTCTTTAGGAGGTTGTCCTGATGCTGATGGTGATGGTATCAAAGATGCTGACGATACGTGTCCTAATGAAGTTGGTCCTCGTGCAAACAAAGGATGTCCTTACCCTGATACTGACGGAGATGGTATACTTGACAAAGATGACAAGTGTCCTAATGTAGCTGGAACAGTTGCTAAAGGTGGTTGTGCTGAACCAGTAATTCCACAAATTTCTGTAGATGTAATTAACGATTTAAACGTTCAATTCAAATCAGTTCTTTTTGATTACTCAAAAGCATCTATCCGTTCTGAGTCTTATGGTACGCTAAATAATGTTGCTAATATTATGAAAGAATACACAAATACTTCTTTCTTAATTGAAGGTCACACAGATAGTAGAGGAAGAGATTCTTACAACCTTAGCCTTTCTGATAAGAGAGCTGCTTCTGTAAGATCTTACTTAGTAGGTAAAGGAATATCTTCTGATCGTTTGAGATCTCAAGGATTTGGAGAAGCAAAACCAATTGCAACAAACAATACTGAAGCAGGTCGTCAAGCTAACAGACGTGTTGAGTTATCTATTATTTCTCAATAAGAATAAATAAATAACATTTTATTAAAACGCCTCGCTTAATAGCGAGGCGTTTTTTATTTTAGATATATGGCTACATTTATTAAAGATGTAATTTCGGACTTAGAGAATAAAAAAAAAGACTTCTCAAAACTAGTATTTGTCCTTCCAAGTAGGAGGGCTGGGGTCTTATTACAAAAAACTATTTCGTCTCAACTTACACAGACTATATTCAGTCCATTAATATATAGTATAGAAGAGTTTATTGAGAACATTTCTGGTCTTCAGTCGGTAACACCCATTGAACTCTTATTTACTTTTTATGAAGTATACCTAGAACTTACTCCTCAAGAAGAACAAGAGAGTTTTAAAACATTCATTGCATGGGCTCCTACGTTGTTAGATGATATAAATGAAATAGATCGCCATCTTCTTGATCATTCTGAGATTTTTAATCATTTAAATGCAATTCAAGAATTAGACCACTGGTCCAAAACTGAATCTACTACACTAATTAAAAACCACCTCAAATTCTGGGCAAAACTTCCCTCGTACTACACATCATTATCAGACAAGTTACTTTCAAAAACTCAAGGTCATCAAGGACTTTTGTATAGAAAAGCATCGGAAGAAATTGAATTTTATCTCAAAAATAACGCAAATAAGCACCATGTATTTTTAGGTTTTAACGCATTAAATACTTCTGAAGAGCGTATTATACAATCACTTCTTGCGTATGGTAATGCTAGCATTTACTGGGATGCTGAAACTCATTTTATGAACAGCACTAACCATAGCGCGGCTGTTTTTCTTAAAAAACATAAAACCAACTGGAAGTATTTTAAACAAAATAAATTTAACTGGGTTTCCAATAACTACGTCAAGCACAAAAAAATTAACACTATTGGAGTACCTCAAAACATAGACCAAGTAAAATATATTACAAAAAAACTTGCTTCATTAGATAATGATCAACTCAATAATACAGCAATTGTACTAGGAGATGAAAGCATAGTTATACCGCTACTAAATTCTTTACCCAATAATGTAATTAATGTAAATATAACTATGGGGCTGGCTTTAAATCAAACACCACTAGCAAGTTTTTTTCTAAATTTATTTACACTACAACTATCGCATACAAACAAAGGATATTTTTATAAAAATCTGTTATCTCTCTTAAAACATCCTTTCACTACACATATTACAACTGATGAAACGGTCCAAAGCATAAACAACTACATCACTGCAAATAATGCTATTTATATTACTTATGACACTCTAGTTACAAAGGCGATCAATACTAAGAATGATTTGACACTTTTGCTATCTCCTTGGAATAAAAAAGTAGATATAGCTGTTAATAATATAATTGAATTAATAGGCGGTTTACTTAAGTTTATCCCATACAAAGAAAACTCATTAGTCATATTATACCTGCAGGCTTTTAAACGGGCATTTAATAAGCTTGAAACTTTATGCGACACATACTCTTATATTAATGATATAAAGATGTTAGAACACTTCTATTTAGATATAGTTTCAAAAGAAGTTGTTGACCTAAGAGGGAACCCTTATGAAGGTCTTCAAATCATGGGAATGTTAGAATCACGATTACTAGATTTTGAAAACGTAATTATAACTTCAGTCAATGAAGGGGTGCTGCCTGCAGGAAAATCTTCTCATTCCTACTTGCCGTATACACTTAAACTACATTATGGTTTACCAACTTATTCAGAAAAAGATGCCGTGTATACCTATCACTTTTATAGATTACTGCATAGGGCAAAAGCTATAGATATTCTGTACACCACTACATCTTCTGGATTAGGCTCTTCAGAAAAAAGTAGGTTAATCCTACAACTAGAATCAGAAGGGGTACATGCTATACAGCAACAAGTAGCAGCAACCCCTATATTAAAGGCTATAGCTCCAGTAGAAACCATAAAAAAAACACCTGCTGTACAAAAAAGAATTAAACACTTTTTTGATTCAGGCATATCTCCATCGGCAATAGGTGCGTACCTACGCAATCCATTAGATTTTTATTATCAATATATATTACGCATCACTCCCCCCAATAAAGTAGAAGAGACTATAGCAAGTAATACTATAGGAACTATAGTACATAATGCCTTAGAGCAGTTATATATTCCTTTTAAAGGAAAAAATATAATAGACAAGGATATTAAAACACTCCTAAGGCAGAGTAAAATTACGGTAGATAAAGAATTTAAAAAAGAATTTGGTGAGTCCCACCTACAAGGTCCAAATAGGATTATATATGAGGTAATCTGCCGCTTTATTGACAACTTATTAAAAATGGAATTAGCTAGCCTTCAAAGCGGAAGCTCTTTAAAAATTCATTCTTTAGAAAATAAAATAAAATGTCCTCTAGAGCACCCTAAGCTACCTTTTAAGGTTAATCTTAAAGGAACTGTAGATCGTATAGATATTTACAATAACGTAATGCGTGTTATAGACTATAAGACTGGAACCGTAGAAAAAATAAATCTAAGAATTAAAGAATGGAACGATTTATTAGCTGCAGAAGGAAAGCATGAAAAGGCCTTTCAAATACTATTATATGCCTATATGATTAATCAAAAAAATAGTTTTTCAGGAACTATTTCTGCAGGTATAATTTCTACAAAAAAAATCCAAAATGGTTATATGCCATTTACCCTAGGAAAGGATACACAAATTACCCAAGAGACACTGTCTAGTTTTGAAGATATTCTAATCCAGTTAATACAAGAAATAATTAACCCTGAAGTGCCTTTTCAGGATTCAGGGTTTTCTTATTAAATAAAATTATAATACTAATTGATTTTGCCTGTTTTATTTAAAATACAAATCAATAGCTACCCTTATTATAAGTTAAACTGAAACCCTAACCTAAGCT
>JALZVD010000126.1 GCA_023300205.1 Akkermansiaceae bacterium
ATCCTAGCCTGCTTTTCTGCAGCATAATTCGTATAGTCTCTCGCCTTTGCAGATGGCCCCTGCCCTGCCACGCTCGGAGGTATTCGTGACTTACCCTTCACTAAAGCAATGATCTCATTGATTGGGATCGATTGTTGAGCCCCTTCGTTTTTAGGGAGGATTCGTAAATAAGTTTCTAAATCACTCCATAACTTTTTAGCGTTGGCAGCAAACTTCTTATCAGTAGCTGCAAGTTGCTTTGCTACAAGTTCTTTTGCCTTTATCTTTAGATCGCTAAGACCTTTGAACGTTTCCTTACTTCTATCATCCATCCCTGCTACTTTGACTCTAGACTCGTCTTGACTCCATTCAATGATAAAGCCATTCGTTTTCCAATCTGGTTTAAAATCTTTAAACTGAAGAGCATTATCTTGACCTACGAAAATAACCGCATGCTTTCGCTGCTTAGGATGCCCAGTCGCCCAGTTCAAAATCAACCACTCCTCTCCAGTCTGCCATCCCCAAATATCATTCTGCTTCATTCCTGCAGTCCATAATGTTTCATCAGGTTTAAAACACTTCTCAATAATCCCCTCAACCGCGTATTTCTCATCATCATTAGAGATCGCAATCAGATGGCCACCAGATACAATCGCTAACTCCTCTGCCTCACTATAAGTCACCGCCTCCTTAATAATACAATAATTTCTGGCCCCCACAGTGAGCGTACCTGGTGGATACTTAGGGTTAATATCCGTGAGCGTGTCACTCGCTCTAAGTAAGCGGTATTCTAGGTCTGCCGGATTACTCCCATCTGCTCTCCATTCGATAAAGAAATTTAACTTTTTCTCAGCACTCGTCTTACCCACAGATCCATACTTCGAGACTTTCGCAAAGGATCGATGATACGTAGGTTTAATATTAATCGTATTTGTCCACTCTGTATCATCTACCCAGCACCATCCTTTATCGCCACTACATCCCGCACCTAACCATACATCTCCCGCATCTGCAGGGATTTTCTTCATCAATAAAGTAATATCAGATTTACTTCTACAAACAGCAAGATAACCACCACGTTTCCTAGCCCAAACATCTGCATCATCCCAGGACATCTTCTTATCAATGTACATAATCATACGTGTATCCTGATCCCGCATGAAAACAGTATCCGGCATCTCCATCATCGGCCTCTCACCATTCCTAAGAAGACCCTTGATCTTGTCCAGCTGTTCCATCGGAGGAAGCTTCACCACTTCAGCCGGCGGAATGACAGCACCACTAGATCCTTTAGGAGTGTTAGGCTGCTTCTCTGCTGCTCGCGCCGCTGCATCTTTACGCCGCTCCTCAGCTTTAAGATCCATAAGCGCCTGCCTCTCCTTCTTTCTTTTTACCGACTCAGCAGCATCAATTTTTTGTTGCTCAGTGATCACTTCTTCTTTGGCATCCTTCATCTCCAAAACAGTATAAATAGCACCTAACAAAACAAAAATGATGGCTACGTTACGCATCATTTTCATATTCCCGCCAGAATGAGAAGACATTGCCACAGGCGCAGCAGAAGATCTAGAACCTCCCTTAACATTCTTACCTGGAACAGCCACTCTTGCTGTTACCGCTTGAGGTGCATCTGTATCAATCAATTTATTTGCCGCTGATACCCCATGGATTACCACGTTGATTTCTTCCCTAAATTCATCCGCCGAATCATAGCGTTGCTCAATATCCGGATGGATAGCCTTCTGGATAATCTTATCAAATCTCCTATCCGCATCTGCAAATCCTGTCACAGATGCATAACTATCTCCTGGCATCCTACCCGTAAGCAGCTCATAAAACATCACTCCTACAGCAAAAACGTCCGTTCTATGATCCACCTTATCAGGAGCGCCTAGCACCTCTGGCGCAGAATAACCAGGCGTTCCATAGATAATGCCAGACTCAGTATTACCACTAGGTCTTGCTAATCCAAAATCTCCCACCTTAGGAACAGCCTTCTTACCTAACAAAATATTCGCAGGTTTGATATCTCGATGAAGAATACCCGCCTGATGAGCGTGACTCAAGCCTGAGCATATACCACTAATGATCTCAACCGTTGTCTCCTGCTTGATCGCCTTGCCATGAGCTGAGTCATGTAATGACTTACCCTTCACATACTCCATGATGATATAAAGCATCCCATCAATATCTCCAAAATCGTAAATACCGATAAGATTGATGTGATTCAGTCTAGCCATCAGTTTAGCTTCTGACTGGAAGGACTCTCTAAAAGACGCATCCTCACCAAATTCTCGTGGCAGCACCTTTACAGCCACTTCTCTATCCAGAGATATCTGACGTGCGAGATACACAGCACCCATTCCACCCTGAGCAATAAACGACTCAAAATGATAACCGTCTAATAGACTATCCAGCTCTTCTAAAGCAGGAGCTTGAAAGCTAATGAATTCCTCTTGATCGCCTGACATACACTAAAATAAAAGTAAACTATTTGCACAAAATGATGTATTTCTCTAACACCCCCTGACCAGTATTGCAATGCTACTTTCAAAAAATTGCCTTTTGATCACACCATCTATCCCTTTAACTAACCATACCATGAACGAAGAAGAAATTTTCCAACAAATAGGCCCTCAAGGCATCACAGCTATGTGCGCAGCTTTTTACAGGAAGGTGCCCACTGATGACATCCTAGGACCCATGTATCCAAAAGATGATCTCACCGGAGCAGAAGAACGCCTCAGAGACTTCCTCCTTTTCAGACTAGGCGCAGATACCACATACACAGAGAAGCGCGGCCACCCCAGACTCAGAATGCGCCATGCCCCATTTGAGATCAATTTTCGCGCCAGAGACCGCTGGGTCAAACTCATGGATGAATCCATGGAAGAAGCAGGCATCCCTTCCGAGACCGCTACCACCCTACACACATTCTTCGCCCAAGTCGCAGACTTCCTAAGAAACGTCCCAGAAGAAGAAGGCCGATTCAAAATTTAACAACCTTCACTCACTCCAGTTCACCCAGTCGCGTGCTCGGAGAAAATCACGATAAAGCCTCGCCTCTTCACTACCCTCCTCAGCCTCATAGCCATAGACCCAGCGCACCAAAGGAGGCAAGCTCATCAAGATAGATTCCGTGCGCCCACCAGACTGCAAGCCAAACAACGTTCCTCGGTCAAACACCAGATTAAATTCCACATACCTCCCTCTGCGATAAAGCTGGAATTCCCTCTCTCGTTCCCCATAACTCTCTTCTTTTCTTCGCTCCACGATAGGCACATAAGCAGCCAAGAAACTATCTCCCACCACACGTTGAAATCGGAAACTCTCCTCAAATCCTAAGTTATTCAAATCATCAAAAAACAAACCACCCACCCCCCTAGGCTCATCTCTATGCTTCAGATAAAAATACTCATCACACCACTTCTTATAACTTAAGTACAAGTCACCAGAGAAATCATCACAAGTATCCTTCGCCACCTGGTGCCAATGCTGGCAATCTTCCTCATAACCATAATACGGTGTCAGATCATACCCTCCTCCAAACCACCAGATCGGCTCCTCACCATCTTTCTTCGCCACAAAAAACCGCACATTCATATGGGATGTCGGCACACGCGGATTCAGCGGATGCATCACCAGCGACACCCCCATTGCCTCAAAGCTCCGACCTGCAAGCTCCGGCCGATGCGCCGTAGCACTAGCTGGCATACTAGCACCAGTCACATGGGAAAAGTTCACCCCTCCCTTCTCAAAGATAGCCCCATCAGTAAGCACCCGTGAACATCCTCCTCCACCCTCCTCACGCACCCAGCTCTCCTCTTTAAATACTGACTTCCCATCAAGCTGAGCTAAATCCGCGCATATCTTATCCTGTAACCCTTGAAGGTAAGTTTTTACCGCTTCTATATCTATCATCATTCTAATATTTGCCACCACTATTCCCAATCACCAAATAATTACCAGCACTTCTCATCATTTCTCATTCCCGCTCTATACTTTTTCCTTCCCCACCCAGTACTCAATAGCCTAGGATGAAAGCGATAGTAAAAGATGTAAATCTCCATAAAATGAACGAAGCACATCCTTCGTAACGTTTAATAAGTAGTCACAATCTCCCACCATAACCATCAGAAAGACACGATGCCGCAACACTCAACCACCAAGACACCCCTAGCCCTGCTCAACAGCCTAAGACTTCTAAGCGCAATTAGCTTTGGAGTCATCCTCGCATGCACAGCCACCGCTCAGAACCCAGCCATCAATACTGCCAAAACTGATCGACCATACTTTAACGATAAAAAAGCCCCAAACGCTGAAGACCTCCAAGCCATCCAGCAACTTCTCCAAGCAAGTAAAAACAAAGTCAGACAAGCCACCGTCTGTATCCAGATCGGTCAAGGGTCTGGCAGTGGAGTCATCGTCTCAGAAGACGGTCTCGTACTCACCGCAGCACACGTCAGCACTGGCGTGAATAAAGAACTCACAGTCGTCATGGAAGATGGCAAGGAATACAAAGCACGTAGCCTAGGGCTCAACTCTGAGAATGATGCAGCCATGATCCAAATCACCGACAAAGGCACATTTCCCTTCGTAGAAATAGAACCAGCCAAAACACGCGAGAACGCAAGCACCAAACTCGGGGACTGGATCTTCTCACTAGGCCACTCCGGTGGATTTGATAAACAACGCGGCAGTGGACTCAGACTCGGCAGACTCGTCAGAATAGCAGAGCACACCATCCAGTCAGACTGCACCCTCATCGGCGGTGACTCAGGGGGCCCATTATTTGATATCAACGGTCTCCTCATCGGTATACACAGTCGCGTTGGAGCAGTCACAGACGTAAACATGCACGTCCCCATTCACGTTTTCCACACCCACTGGGAAGCCATGAAAAAAGGTGAATTTATCGGCAAGGGCCCATTCGCCAAAAAGCCCGTCAAAGGACAAGCATTCATCGGTATAGCAGTAGAAAAAGTAACCAAGGGACTCAAAATCACAGACATCGATAAAGACTCAGTAGCCGATAAAGCTGACATCAACATTGGCGACATCATCACCAAAATAAACGGAAACGCAGTCAAAGAAAAAGCCGACATCATCAACGTCATGAAAGACAAAGCAACCGGAGATGAAATCACCCTCACCTACATCAAAAAAGACGGCACAAAAACCACCGAGCTTAAACTCAAACTCGGCACCAGATAATCTCCCATCACCATAGAAACTTTCCACATGAACACCCTTCACTTCACCACCAAAGGTATCAAAAGCAGTAGTCTTGCCATGGGCATCTTATGTCTCGGAATCGCATCATGCACTCAGATCCCAGCCTTCGCCCAGACCTCGCTATCTGGCGAGCTCAGAATGAACGGTAAACAAGTAGAAGCCGCATTCGAAGCTCAGAGAGCTATCCTACAGCAGAGCAGTGCTGTCATCTACCAAGCCAGAAGATCAATCGGATATGGCGTCATCATGAGCCCAGATGGCTACATCCTCACCAAGCGTAGTGAACTATTTGAACTCGATGCCAAGACGAAGAAAAGCACCCTCAAAGAAAATCTCAATGTCATCATCAATGCCCAGCGATTCGCTACAGTTACCCTACTCGCCTCAGACGTAGAATGGGACCTCGCTATCCTCAAAGTAGACACAGAAAACCTTACCCCTATCACCTGGGCAGATTCCACAGAAATAGAACAAGGCACTTGGGTCGTTACCAATGGCTCCACAACCAAGAAAAGACGCCGAGTCAACGCCGGCATTATCAGTGCCCACGCTCGTGAAATCAAAGGAGACATCCCAGTCATGTTAGGAGTCGGCCTGAAAGACAAAGAAGACGGTAGCGGAGTAGAAATCCTCCAAGTAGTCAAAGACTCAGGTGCTGAAACTGCAGGCATTCTGAAAGGCGACATTATCAAAAAATTTGACAGCGTAGACGTCGCCAAGCGTGAACAAATCATCGACATCATTCGCGAAAAACAACCAGGCGACTTCGTAGAAGTAGAATTCCTCCGCAAAGACAAAATACTCAAACAAAAAATGGAACTCAAACCACGCAAGGAAATCCAAGGGGATGCCAAACAACCACAAAACCGGAATGACCAAATGAGTGGTGACTACTCAGAACGCCGCAATAGCTTCCCCATGGCACTCCAGCACGACATTGACCAAATTCCCCGCCAGACCGGTGGCCCACTACTCAACCTCGCCGGCAAAGCCGTTGGCATCAACATCGCCAGAGCTAACCGCGCAGAAAGCTTCGCAATACCCGCTAAAGAAGCACAACAAATCTTCCAAGAAATGCTAAAAACCATCCCCCAATAAAATCTCTTTTAAATAAAGACCGTCTCTATTTTCAGCTCCCTATAAGCAAGCTCAAAAGCCCCACTAAGGACTAACTGGTAACACCAAAACCCGGTAAAACTTCTTATCAGCAGAGATATCTATCGTGGCACTATTGATAGGAGATGTAGCAGACACTACGGCCGCAGCCGTATCCCAGCCATTCCCTAAGTCATCGCAAGTTTGGATTTGATAAGTGCGACTATCCACAGAACTCCATTTCAACGTCTCCAAACCCGCACTATCCTTTTCCATCCAAGCTTTAAAGATCGAATCCGCATCCGTAGGATCAGTCCCCGCATTATACTCTTCTTCGTCACTCGCCCCGTCACCATCAAAATCTCCTCCCCCAGAGCTAGTAGTCAGATCATCAAAATGCGCTCTCTCCCAGTCATCAGGTAGCGCATCGCTATCACTGATCGGCCCCACATCCAGACTTACCGTTTCAGACACATTCGCATTCACTGACTTATCACGCGTCGTAATCACATACGTATAAACTATATCTGGCAATAGCCCAGTATCTGTAAATGAAGCAGAACTCTGCCAACCGCTATCATGTGAGCCATTAGAGAAATTGCTATTCTTGAACTGGTACTCAACCGCATTCGGATCACTAGCAACTGCCGTGATCTTCACAGAACTTGGACTGAGAATCTCCGTTGTAAACTCCGGCTCAAACACCGCTGGTGGAACCAGATCCAGCGCAGCCCACACCGCATTATGATCAGACAGATCAGCACTTACAGTCGTATAAACCCCACTCTGAGTAAACAAAGGAATACTAGACACATGATCACGACCATTAAAATGATGCGCAGGTGCTCCAATAATAGGTACAACATTCGCCTGCAGAAGATTAAAGTCTCCCAACATTATCGTTTTTGAACCACTAGTCACAGAGCTAATCCCAGGTCGCGAAAGCACATAATTCTTAAACGCAACAAATCCAGACTTCTCATACTCCCAATCATTATCATTGAAATTAAATGTATTATGAAAATTGAAAAGATTAATCGTCTCCCCATCCAGATCAATCGTCACATGCTGAGCATGCCTCTCCCACTTATCCACTGCAGGATCAATCTGGATCAACTCCTCATGAGTCGACGTAAACGGATGTTTTGATAAAATCGCAATAGAAGTCTGCTTATTTAATACACTTAAAAAACCCGAGTATCTCGTCGTAGTATTAATCGTCTGAAAAGTATGCGGATAGTCAGAGAAAATCCCCTTAATAATATCCCACTCCCCATTATCGAAGTCCACCTCCTGAAAGCACAGCACATCCTCACCATGCATAAAGTTATCTCGGAAGCTAGTCAGGTTCGTAGTCACATCACCCTCACCATCAGGACCCTCACCACCATGGATATTATAAGTCAGAGCCGCGAAATCACTATAGTCCCCCAGTATCGCTATATTATCCACCGCCATCGCCTGAAACTGATTATTCGCCGTGTCTGCCACCAACCTAAACGTAGCAGTCTGACTCGGCCCCAGCGTCCTATCACTCAGTGCCGTCAGCGGAACAGACACATCCTCATAATCAGAAACAATACCCAAACCATTAAAAATATTAGGAAATGATTGGAGCTCCGTATTATTCGCATCAGTCAGATCACCAGACAAATAAACCAACTTAAAATTCTGTGGCGCATTCACACTCACACTCGCAAAATCAAACACAATCTCACTCAGATACAAACTACGTTTCCCTC
>JALZVD010000127.1 GCA_023300205.1 Akkermansiaceae bacterium
ATTCGTAATCCATTGGTGGATAATAGAATAAAGAAATTGTTTTCTAAAATTCAGTGAGACTGCTAGTATTCATGAGTAGAAAATCGTTCTACGAATAAATACTGTTCTGCTGAAAAAATGAAGATCGTAACAATCATGCTCTTTTTGCTGGGTTGCTTCTTCGCTCTCATTTGTTGGGCTTTTGTGATCTCACCTATCGGAATCTTGATCCCAAGCTACAAATTCCAGGCTCACGATGTGGCTTCGAGCTTACTAGCTTCTATCCTCTCAATCGTTGGCTACTTTGTTTGGTTTGGTTGGGGATTCTACTGGAAGCATAGTAGATTCCCGTTGGTCACTAAATCTACTTTCTGGGGGATTTCGCTCGCAGTTCACTTGCTATGGCTTTTTGCATTCCCGTTCCTGCTTAAGATGTCGTATGGGGTCTTACTAGAGGATCTTGCGATGACCACCTATCTGGGTTGGATAGCTTCCAACATTCTTATAGCTGTCGTATTTGTATCGCTCTGTCGTTCATCGGGTGAACTCCAGATGCAGAACAAGTCGTGAGATACGACGCCTTTCGCTCTGGGAGTTTGTTTTTGAATTCGGAGTTTTAACCTTCGCTCAGTCACGCATCCACTCTAACGTTAGTCCAAAAAATGAAGACCTTGATCACATCCCTACTCCTGCTCACGCTTCCGGCGGCAGCCGAGGAACAGCGCGACATCGAGTTTAATATCGGGGTCGCAGTTCTAGTTATGCCCGACTTGTCTGCACGAGCCCAGTTCGATGGGGAGACACTGGTCGTAAGCAGCGCGAAGAAGGAGATCCATCGAGGGAAGCTGTCAAAGACGGATATCGCAGAGATTCGGAAGATCCTCGGCTCTGCGAAAAAGGAAGAGTGGTCTGCCTACTATTTCAACATTGGAATCCTTGACGGCTCAGTAATTAGATTCACCGCCAAACATGGAGATAAAGAACTAGATTTCGAAGGATGGAATGGTGCCCCGCCGGGCTTTCATGCGATAATCGCCCTAGTCAATCGAAAGTGTGGAAGAGAGGTGTTGCATATGCCGGAGGAGAAAACCTTATTGCAGGCCAAGCGCTTTCGGGACAAGGCCGAATTCGAGGAGTATGTTCGGAATCTTGCAACCAAGAAGGACTAACCCCAAAGCGGAAGCTGGGCGACCACATCCCGCGCTGAAAGTTGAGTTTGAATCCAGAGGTTAGTCGGGCTAGTGTTTGGTAATCGGAAGCTGTCCGGCACCATGCGGTATGGGTCGCCAGTTCCTGAACGTTCTACTCGAAATGAAGCTGACAATTGCATCACGATTACTACTAGTTCTAATCAGCCTTAGCGAGGTTCGAGGTGAGGATGGCGATGATTTGGCAAAGGAGATTATAGAAACTCAGGAGCAGTTTCTCTCTGCTATCAGCCCACGCCCAACCGGAGACGATCTCAGTGAATCTCCTCTTTATCCTGAATTGGTTCGGCGGATTTCCTTGATCAACAAGAACTGGATTCACCAGCAGAAGGGAATTGAAGACGCCGCGAAACATAAGCTTTCCGTCATCAAGCTTCCGGGAGCTTCTGATGTAGATAAGGCATATTTGGTTCTACTTGAGAAGGAGTTGGGAATTGAGAGTAAGACTCTGCCGGAGGGCTTGAAGGGAGATGCGGCACGCTTTTATGCCCACGGATTCAACTCTAGGCAGCTCGAAATATTGAAGAAGAAGATCGGGGAGCCTAAGCTTGAGGATCTCGTTTATCGGGCCTGTGTTAGCTTGGGTTATAAGTCGACATCAAACACGTCACTCTTGTTTGTTCCTTGGAGGTTCAGTCAGGAGTTTCAACCAGCGATTCGAGGCCTAGCGCAAATCCCACACAGGTAGAACAAGCGGAAGCTGGACGACCATATACCGCGCTGAAAGTTGAGTTTGAATCCAGAGGTTCGTCGGGATAGTATTCGGTAATCGGAAGCTGGTCAGCACCATGCGGTATGGCTCGCCAGTTCCTGAACGTTATGCGAAATATGAGGAGCTTCATTTGTGTTACTGGGCTTATTGTCATTTCCAACGCTCTTTGGGCGGGTGATGCTCTGGTGCGAGTTCATCCAGAGTCAGAGAAGCCATATGTGGTTATCACCGCGAGTAAGAAGGTTCTTAACGAGGGTGATAAAGTCAAAATTACCGTTTTTCTTGTAAATCCGACTAAAGAGGACATTAAGATTCGTTGTTCTGATCTCTTCGGGGAGGATGGTGCACCCATCGACGGTTTTGTAAGCTACCAGTTCAGGGAAGAAGGTGTTGCAGAGATGTATGCAGTCCCAAGAGGCAGGAGGAGTAGTTATGTGAAATTTGGCAATAGGACATATGATGTAATTAAGGCCAACTCACATATTTCTGATTCGTTTGAATGGGTGTGTGATCAATCTAAAACTGGGGCCTACACTTTTTCATTCAGTTTTAATAGAAGCCCTTTTCCAGAGGGTTCAAGTATCGCGTTTTTGCTGAATCAACCAAAGGACAAATAGACTCGAATGCATAATCGGGTAGGCGGAGGATTTTAACCCCCGCCCCCCACACCACCGGCCATACGGGTTTGATTCGCTTCGCTCACCCTTCGGGCTACCCTGCGGTCGCCTGTCTCGCTTCGCTAGGCTGTAGCACGGCGGTTCCAATTCACCACTTGCTAACCTTCGCTCCCTTTCGGACCTTCAGGATAGCGGATGGAACACCCCTGTTTTTCTAGGCTGAGCAGTCCTTGCAAGAGCGTTCCTAACGTAGGATAACCATCTTGGTTGTCCTCCC
>JALZVD010000128.1 GCA_023300205.1 Akkermansiaceae bacterium
GAGTTAGATGACCTTCTTAAAAACTATTGTGGACGACCGACTCCGTTGTATCTGGCTGATCGATGGACTGAAAAATTAGGAGGGGCGAAGATTTATCTTAAGAGAGAAGATTTGCTACATACCGGGGCTCATAAGATCAATAATGCGATTGGACAGATTTTGTTAGCGAAGCGTATTGGTAAGAAGCGTATTATTGCTGAGACTGGTGCGGGGCAGCATGGTGTGGCGACTGCTACTGTTTGTGCGCGTTTTGGGATGGAGTGTGTAGTTTATATGGGTGCTGTGGACATTGAACGGCAAGCTCCAAACGTGGCGAGAATGAAGCTCTTGGGAGCAAAAGTGGTTCCTGTAACTTCAGGTCAGGCGACTTTGAAAGATGCTGTGAATGAGGCGATGCGTGACTGGGTAGCTAGTGTGGATCATACGCATTATATTTTAGGCTCTGCATTAGGTTCTCATCCATTTCCAATGATGGTGAGGGATTTTCACAGAGTGATAGGAGTAGAGGCTAGGGCGCAGATTTTAGAGAAGGAGGGAAGGCTTCCGGATCTCTGTGTGGCTTGTGTGGGTGGAGGGTCCAATGCGATTGGGTTATTTCATCCATTTATCGATGATGAGGATGTGAAGCTTGTGGGAGTGGAAGCGGGGGGGGATGGGATTATTCCTGAGCGTCACGCGGCTAGATTCCAGGGTGGAAAATTAGGTGTTCTTCAGGGGACTAAGACTTGGTTACTTGCGGATGATGATGGGCAAATAGAGCTTACTCATTCAGTGAGTGCTGGTTTAGACTATGCGGCAGTGGGTCCTGAGCATGCTTATTTAAAGGAGGTAGGGCGAGCTGATTATAGCTATGCGACAGATGATGAGGCGCTGGCTGCTTTCCAGGAGTTGTCTTCTGTTGAGGGGATTATTCCCGCGTTAGAGAGTTCTCATGCTTTGGCTTATGTGGCCAAAGTGGCTGGCGAGATGGCTAAAGATTCTATCATCATTGTTAATCTTTCAGGAAGAGGAGACAAGGATATGGCTCAGGCTTTGGAGCTTTTGGGTATAGAGTAGAGCTGTTCTGTTCAGGAGCTCTCTGGATAACAATTTTACCTAGTTTTAGTAGTCTAGGATATTTTGGTTAAAATTGCGGCGTAGGCTCCGTCTGTTTGGTGCTCGAAGGGGTAGATTTGTTGTTCTTTTGTGAGTTCGAATTCGGGGTGTTTTGTTAGGAATTGTTGGACTAGGTTGGTGTTTTCCTGGGCATCTATTGAGCAGGTGGAGTAGACGATTCTACCACCGATTTTTACGCAAGGGAGGGCATTTTCTAGAATGTTGATTTGGAGTTCCTTGAGTTGTTCGAAGGATTCCGGTGTGATTCTCCAGCGGGCATCGATACGTTTTCTTAGGACTCCTGTGTTTGAGCAGGGAACGTCTAGGAGTATACCGTCAAAGTAGTTCTGCCATTTTTGAGGGGTAGGTTCTAGCCAATCAAAGACTTCTGTTTCCGCTATTTTGACGTTGAGGTTGTCTAGGTTTTCTAGCAGGCGAGGGATTCGTTTAGGGTTGGAGTCTGTGCAGATTAGTGTGCCGTTGTTAGACATGGAGGCGGCGATCTGGGTGGATTTTCCACCTGGTGCGGCGCAGGCGTCTAGGATAGTTTCGCCGGCTTTTGGGGCGAGGAGTTCAACTGCGTATTGGGTGGCAGGGTCTTGGATATAGATGTAGCCTTGGTCCATCCATTCATGTTTAGGAAGTTTGATTGAGGTGTAGAAATCTGGGTGCCCTTGGAGAGGTTCAACGTTTGGTGAATTACTGACGATGTCGTGTGCTTCTGGGACGAGAGGGTTGATTCTAAATGTGATTTTAGATGGGGTTTGATTCCATTTGAGGAGTTCTACGACTTGCTCAGTTGTGAAGGACTTGGTCCAGTGTTCACAGATCCATTTGGGGTGGGAAAATTGTATTTGAAGGGGTAGGTTACTAATTTGTTCTAAGAGTTCCTCTTTTTCTCGAAGAGTGCGTCTGAGGACAGCGTTGACGAGACCGCGTAGGCCTTTGCGTGTGCTTTCTACGGTTTCATTTACTGCGGCATGATCTGCTATTCCCATGAAGAGGATTTGGAAGATGCCGATGCGGAGGACGTTACGGAGCTCCATGTCTATCTTGCCTTCTCGGAGTTTTGATATGAAGTGATCTAGTAGGCTTTGATTACGAATGACTCCAAGCACGAGTGCGTTGAGAAGATTTCTGTCTTCTTGAGATAGTTCTTCTTCACGCTGCCATCTGTTGACTAGGCTGTCAGCGTAGTCTTTACCTTCTTGCCAGTAATCGAGGATGTCCGCTGCATGGGTTCTTATATTGATAGCCACTAGAGTATAGGTATTGAGTTTATTTTAGATCTGAAGGGAGTTCGTTGATGAGTTTTTTGATGTCATCAGCTTGGTGTCTATTTGCAACTAAGATAGCATCTTCTGTTTGCACGATGATGAGGTCATCGACTCCTAATAGGGCGACTTGGGTCTTTGCCGATTTGGTGAATATGATGTTATTCTGGCTGTCTATTTTTACTAGGGGTGAGTTGGCGGCGTTGTTTTCTGTTTCTTGGTTAAGGTATTTGGAAACTGAGATCCAAGATCCTACGTCATCCCAGTCGAATGTGGCTTCTATGTTTAGCACGCGGGTGGCATTTTCCATGAGAGCGTAGTCGATGGAAATGGCGTCTAAATCTGGAAATTGAGCATCTACTGTGGATTGAACGTTATTTGATTTACGGATTTCTGAGATGAAGTTGGCGAGTTGTGGAGTGTGGCGAGTTAGCTCATTGATGACAGTGGGGACTGACCAGATAAACATTCCTGCATTCCATGCGAAGTTGCCTTGTCTTAGAAACTGTTCAGCTAGTTGAGGGTTTGGTTTTTCACGGAATTTCACGACTTCGTGTGGAGAGTGAGTGAGGTTAAGTCCTGAGATGGTGGCTTTTTTTCCACGTTCAATATAGCCAAATGATGGACACGCCCATGTGGGCTTGATGCCGATGGTGACGAGGGCGTCAGTATTTTGAGCGGTTGCGATGGCGTTTGTCATTACGGAATGAAATTCGGCGATATCTTGAATGAGTTGGTCAGCGGGGAGGACAACCATGGTGGCTTCTGGGTCACGCGCGGCGATGAGACCTGCGCCTAGTGCAACGGCTGGAGCTGTGTCTCGCTTGGCTGGCTCAGCAAAGATATTTTCAGCAGGTAGATCTGAAGCGACTTCTCTTACGGCCTCTTCTTGTAGTTTGTTTGTAAGGATGAGGATTTTTTCCTTAGGGATGAGTCCGGCTAGTCTGTCGATGGTCTGATTGAGCAGGGTGGCTTCACCGAAGAGGTTAAGCAGCTGCTTGGGTCTAGCATCACGAGAGAGGGGCCAAAAGCGGGTTCCGCTTCCGCCAGCGAGGATGAGTGCATAAGTTTCTGCCATGGCGAGACGATGACATGAATGCGATGAAGGAAAAGTAATAAAAGGGAAAGAATTTGGTTTTTTTATTTTCTAAAATAAGTTTTAATCCTGTTATGGAATACGGACAACCTGAAGTTAGAAAAAACTGGAAAGAAATCTCTTCAGCTGCAGCTCCTTGTGTATTAGGCGTAGCAGCAGGAATCATGCTGGGTGATATGATGCACCGTGGAGCTAGAAGGCCTATCGCATTCTCTCTGGCTTGTCTTGGGATGCTTGCCGTGACGCCTACTGTGGTAGGAGCAGTTAAGAATAAGGTGGCGGGACCAACTACCGCTAGGGGTAGCCGGAGAACATTAGATGGGATTAGAAATGCAGGAATGCTTGATGAAAAGACGGCAACTAGCTATCTCGGTGAGGATGTAGGAGATGGGATGTATATAGGCTAGTTCTTTGCTAGATTTAGATTTTATTTGATCTTAGTTATAGCCGTTATGTTTTTACATGGCGGCTTTTTTTATGAAAAAGATAGTGATTACAGGAGCTAAGGGGTTATTAGGTGAGGCGTGTTGCCGGCTTTTTAGTAATGACTATGAGGTGTTTGCTCTGACGAGAGCTGATATAGATCTTGCCGATATTGACCAGTTACCGGGTCTTTTGAGGGGGATGGAATTTGATTACCTTGTTAATACGGCGGCGATGTCTGGTTTAGAGCATTGTCTTGATGAGCCTGAGTTAGCCAAGAAGGTGAATAGGGATGCACCAAGGGTGATGGCTGAGATTTGTCATGAGCGAGGAGCGAAGATGTTACAGGTTAGTACTGATTATGTGCTAGATGGTCGTGAAGATGTGGTTCATGAGGAGAGTTCAGAGACGAGGGGGAGTTGCGTGTATTCTGCGACTAAGCTTGCTGCTGAGAAACTGGTGTTGGAGGCGTGTGAGAATAGTGTGATAGGGAGGGTGAGTTGGCTATTTGGGCGTGGCCGAGCTACTTTTGTGGATCAGGTGATGAATACGGCTCTTGCGGGTGAGCGAGGGAGTTATATTTCTGATAAATATTCAGTGCCTAATTTTAGTGATTTTCTGGTTCCTGTGATGGGTAGGGTTTTAGAGTCGAATATTCAGGGGATCGTTCATTTAACCAATAACTCTGAGGCTGAGAGTTGGTATAGCTATGCTGAGAAAATCATCGGAATTGCAATAAATTTAGGTATGTTGAATGATAATTTCGATATAATCGATAAAAATAAGCTTGATGAGATCAGTTTTTTTAGAGAAGAGCGGCCCAGATATACAGCGATGCGACCTAAGCGTTTATCAGAGGAGTTAAATGTGGAGGTAGGTAATTGGGAGGAAGGTGTGCGATGCTATTTGAAGCAAAAGTCTGAAAACTCTTTGACCAACAAGTGATATTGGAGCATAAGTCTCCTGATGAAAATTTTAAGAAATCTTCCTATAATTGCACTTCCCCTCGTTGGGGCATCATCTGTTCTTTTCACAAGTTGTGGGGCGATAGATGGGGCTCTTAATAAGCTTAATCAGCCTATTAGCGATACAGGATTTAATCCCCTCGATAAACCAGGTAAGAAGTCAAGTCGCTCTGCAGTAAGTGGAGCTAGTCCATCAAGGTCTTTGGTGGATTCTAATGACCACGGCTTTAAAAATGGCGATATTGTAGAGGTTGTGATCCCTAATACGGCATTATTTGCTAAGGTTCCTAAAGCTGGAGACCGCTTCAAGAAGATCCTTAATGTGGGTGATTCACTCCGAGTTATTGGTGGTGAAAAGGATTTTATCAAAGTAGTGACTGAAGGTGGAGTTACAGGATTTGTTTCTAGTGTGATGGTTGTGTCCCAAGGTTTCCTTACGAATACAGGTCCTATTGAGCCTACTGTGACTGAGGTGAAGGCAAATGAGACTCCTATCGTTCCTGATGTGGCACCAGATCCTGTTGTCAAAGGTATAGGCTCAGCAGATCCTGCACCTGTAGTTGCACCTGCGCCTGTTCCTAGTATTAGTGCGCCTGTTCCTGTTCCTGTAGATCCAGACCCAGGTTTGATTATTCCTGATGTCCCAGCTCCTGAGCCAGTGCCAGTGCCAGTGGTTCCGAGTTTGCCAGATGTTCCATCTATACCGGATCCTGAGCCTTTAGTGCCAGGATTACCAGGTCTTATAGATTTACCAACACCTGGTGTTTTAGATATTCCGGCTCCAGAGCCGTCTAATCCTGGACTTCCTGAGTAGTATCATTACTCTTTATTGTCTTTAACGTATTTTAGAGCCTTAGCATTTCACTTTTGTGGTTTGCTAAGGTTTTTTTCTTGTCTGATTCTCACTAGAGGAGCGTTAAAAGAGGTTTCCAGATTCCCTGTATGAGTAGTAGGGGTCTTTGCCATCGATGGATTGACCAATGATGATATGGTCTATGAATCTGACTTGCATGAGTTCAGCAGCAGTTAAGATGCGCTGAGTCATCTGATCATCTGCTCGGCTGGGGCTGGAGTCTCCTGATGGATGGTTGTGAACGAGAACAAATCCGTATGCTTGGCTGGTGATGACTGGACGGAGAACATCTCTAGGGTGGCAGGTGGTTTGGTTTACGGTTCCTTGAGAGATGGAAAGGGTGCGGATGTGGCAGAGTCTGGTGTCTGCGAGCATGACGTGCAGGCTTTCTGTGGTCTGGTTCCTGAGTATTGGAACCATGGCGTTGTAGATATTTAGGGGAGAGTTGATGGGGGTGGATATGACTGATTCACGAGCAATACGGGCGGCGATCTCAAATGAAGCACAGAGCTGTGCGGCTTTCGCTAGGCCGAGTCCGTATTCTTTCGCAAGATCGGATAAGTCTAGTCTGCTGATTTGGCTAAGACTCCCGTATGTGTCTAGTAGTCTTTTACCTATCTCAATGGCGCTTTGGCCTTTGACTCCTACGCGAAGGAAAATGGCGAGGAGTTCTGAGTCACTTAATGATCCCGCTCCAAATCTAGCGAGCTTTTCTCTAGGCCGCTGATCTTGGGGGAGGTCATTGATGTTACTCATGTGATCACTAGGCAGGTGGTGGCCATAGCTGCAATACCTTCTTTCCTTCCTACGAATCCCATGGTTTCATTTGTAGTGGCTTTGACTCCTACTTGCTGGGGGGTGATGCCTAGAGCTAGTGAAATGTTTGCTTTCATTTCGGCTAGGTGTGGCATGATTTTTGGTTGCTCTGCTACGAGTGCTGAGTCAACGTTTTGGATTTGGGCATTGTGCTCATCTGCTAGTGATCGACATTTTTTTAGGATGTCTAGTGAGCAGATGCCTTCTATGCTCATGTCATCTGGAGGGAAGTAGAATCCGATGTCTGGAAGTCCCAGAGCACCAAGGATGGCATCTGCGATGGCATGGCATAGAACGTCTGCATCTGAGTGGCCAAGAAGGCCTAGCTCTGATGGGATGTCGACTCCACCTAGGATACATTTTCTGTTTGGTGCAAACTGGTGAACATCATAGCCTATGCCTGTGCGTATTTTCATGATGGTGTAGCGCTGAGGCTCATTATCTAGGGACAAGTGGTTGAGGCTGGTTTGGCTGGATGGGTCTGGTCTTGATCTCGGTGAGTTCAACTTCATAAATTAGCATTGATCTGGGTGAGATTTTAGGTCCTTGACGGAGATCACCAAAGCCTAGTTTGGCTGGCACGTAGAGTTTCCATTTAGAGCCTACGGGCATCATTTTGAGGGCTTCTGAAAGTCCGTGGATGACTTGTAGATTAAAAGGCATGGCGTTATCTCCAGGGGTCTGCATGAAGATTGTTCCATCGAGTAGAGTGCCTTTGCATTTGAGGAAGAAGTCAGAGGCTTGATCGATGCCGTTGGCCGAACCAGCAGGGGGAGTGTATTTTGGTCCTGTTCCTTTGGTTAAGATTTCATATTGCAGTCCGCTGCTAGTAGTGATGATTTCTTTGCGGTTAGCATTTTTTTCGATGAAGCTTTTTTCTGAAGCTTCATTTGCAGAGGCGAATGCGAGCTCACGCTCGGAGACGATTCTGTCATAGGATTTCATTGCTTGATCATAGGCCATGGGGTCTTTACCGAAGTCTTTTTTCATGAGGGCTTCAATAAGGCCTTTGATGTATGCGTCTTTATTGAGGTCTTCTGCAATGAATCCATAGGATGCGAATTGCTCACCATTTTGGAATCCTAGACCGTAGCTCATATTTTCTTGGACTACGGCTTTGTCGATAGTTGCTGGAGCAGGGATTTCCACGGGAGGTTGGATTTTGTCTTGAGAAAATAGAGGTGTAGTCACAGCACTAAAACTTGTAGCTATGATGAGGAGTGTTCTTTTAGATGATATTTTCATTGTGGTTAGATTATTTGCTTAGGGTAATAAATATTGGTTGTGCTTAGGAAATCTATTTGGGTTGATTTATTTTGATCAAAATGAACAAAGATTGAGGTAGCTACCAGCAAAAATGATGGTTGTTGGTCTATTTATCTAGGTTATAGATTTTTTTTGGTTCTGGGATGGTGACTTGGCAATCAGGGAGTTTTTCTTTGAGTTGTTCAAGGAACCACTGGCTAGCTGCTATGTCTCCGTGGACGAGGAATATATTTTTTGGGGCTACTTTAAGCATGTATTTTAGTAGGGCTTCTCTTTCTGAGTGCCCGGAGAAGTCGTAGATCTCCATGCGACATTGGAAAGGAACGGGAGTTAGTTCTGGGCTTAGTTCAATGACGTCTCCTTTTTTAGATGCACGGATGGCACCTGCTGGAGAGTCGGGAGCGGCGTAGCCTACGAAGAGGAGTGAATTTTTAGGGTTGGAAATGAAGCCGTGGGCGAAACCGTTTGAGATGGTTTTTTCTGTCATCATGCCGCTGGATAGGGCGTAGATGGCTCCAGGCTGATAGACGATGGGTTTACGTGAGCCTTTCTTGGAGGCAGCGCGGACGTCCATGTCTCTGAAGATCTCAAATCCTGGTATTTGCCGGGGTGTGGAGTCTGCGAATTCATCAAATAGGATGGTCATCTTAGTGCTGAGTCCACCGATGAAAACAGGTGTTTTCTCAGGGATTTTGCCACTGAGTTTGAATTTATGAAGCATGGTTAGGACTTCTTGGGTCTTGCCCATGGCAAATACGGGGATGAGTGCTGATCCTCCGTTTTGGATGGTTTCTAGGATGGCATCGCAGAGTTTTTGTTCTTCTGTTTCCCGGTCATACTCCGGGTCTCTTGGTGCAGCTCCCCGGGTGGTTTCGATGATGAGGGTGTCGATGCCTTCTTCTGGAAATTTGGCTCCGGTGATGAGTGTTTGGTCCTCGAAGTTGATATCACCGGTGTAGAAGACGCGGTGGTCATCTTTTTCGATCATGACTCCTGATGAGCCTAGGATGTGTCCCGCATCATAGAGCATGGCTGAGGTTTCCATGGTGAGGTCGATACGCTCACCGTAGCTGCGCTTACGCCAGTTCATCTCTAGTCTGTCTAGTTCGCGGTGTCCGTAGAGTGGGTAGTCAGTGATACCGAGTTCTGTGCGTTTACTCTGCATGACGTTTACGGAGTTGTGGAGTAATGCATCTGTAAGGCCCGCTGTGGCTTCTGTCATGTATACTGGTGCATCTGGTTGCTCACGCATGAGAACGGGGAGAGTGCCTGCATGGTCAAGGTGACTGTGGGTCAGGAAAATGGCATCCACTGAGTTGTGGGGGAGTTCATCATACTGGGGGATGGCTAGGGTGCTTTCCTGTTTGGGGTGCATACCGGCGTCCAGTACTATTTTACAGTCTCCTGTGTCTAACACGTAGCTGTTAGAACCTATCTCAGTGTCTCTTAGTAGACTTTGAAAAATCATTATGAATTAAGTTTTCATGGACGATTTGTAATAGCGAGAATAAAAGGAATTTATAGAGTGCTAAATAGTTTCTGATTCTAGCTTTTTCCATCCGATAATGGCTTCCCAGATCATCCATATTTCTAGTATGATGGTGGTGAGTCCCATGCTGACGAGAAGCCATTGGCTCTGATCTATCCAGCTTTTATCTGATCCGATGGCCGCGATGAAAACTTGATAGAGCATGGCCCAAGCGGGGATGATGAGCATGAATAGGGTGGGGATGGCGACGAACCAGATGGGTAGTTTTTTACGTTTCATCCAGAATAGGATGACGAGGAAAGCTAGGCCACCGAGTAGTTGATTTATGGCGCCGAAGAGTGGCCAGAGGATGACACCTCCTGAGCCAGGTTTGCCAAGTAGGCCTGCTGATCCGGGGAGGGCGGGGAGGGAGGCTATGAAGTATGCGGTGACGATGGCGATGATGGTGACTAGGTGTTTGTTTGTGAGTGGGTGGGGTTTGGTTCTCTGGGTGTGGTTTTTATAGACGAAGCAGCCGATGAGTTCTTGGAGGACGTAGCGCTGGAGTCGGCATGCTGTGTCTAGGGTGGTGGCAGCGAATGATGCTACGAATACTCCCATGAGAGCTGTGGAGAATGCTGCGGTGAAACCGAGTGCTTTTAAGAAGTTACTGGCTCCATCGACGAATGCGCTGACTTTTGCACCTAGTCCTTTTGAGCTTCCCCAGTCTGCGTATTTGGAGTTCCATGCATCGACTCCGGTGAGTAAGGTTCCATCGGATGTAGTGTATCCTAGTCCGAGACCTGCGACACAGGCGAGGATAACGAGGACAGCAAGAAAGCCTTCTGTGAGCATGGATCCGAAGCCTACGAACTTGGCGTCTGTTTCACATTTGAGTTGTTTAGATGAAGTGCCAGATGAGACGAGGCAATGGAAACCTGAGACGGCTCCACATGCGATGGTGACGAAGAGGAAGGGGAATATGAGAGGTAGGTTTTTAGCAGTGACATTTTCTTCTATGGAGGGAGCTACGATTTCTAATGGTGGGCGGATACCGTCTGGAGTGAGTGGGCTGCCGCCGAAGATTCCGGCGTAGATGAGTCCGACGACGACTAGTCCGAGTGCTGAGATGAGCTGGAGGGAATTGATGTAATCTCTGGGTTGGAGTAGTGTCCAGACAGGGAGTACTGAGGCGATATAGGAGTATACTAGTAAGACTCCTACCCAGGTCATGACTGACCAGTTGGATAGGGTTTGATTAAATCCGTGGACTAGGCTGATGTCACCGTAGATGACGGAGAGATACATGATGACTAGTGAGATGATAGATGGGATGAGGATGTTGATGCCTTTTTTATGGGCGATGGTGCCTATGATGAGTGCGAGAGGGATCTGTATGAGGCATGGGGTGATGGCTGCTGGGTAGATGCGGAAGACGACAGCGATGACTAGTCCGAAGATGGCGAGGACTAGTGTGAGTGCTAGCGCTAGGATGAGAAGGAAGAGTAGTCTGACGCGCTTGGTGATGACTTTACCTGCGACGTCACCTA
Organism: Akkermansiaceae bacterium; assembly: GCA_023300205.1. Lineage (GTDB taxonomy): Bacteria > Verrucomicrobiota > Verrucomicrobiia > Verrucomicrobiales > Akkermansiaceae > Rubritalea. The sequence goes on from JALZVD010000128.1 coordinate 10,807, forward strand.
CGGTCTGACCGTTATTTCTTAGTGAGACGACTAGTGAGCCGAAGTCATGGACTGCGCCGATGAAGATGGAGCCAAAGAGAACCCAGATGAGAGCGGGAACCCATCCCCACATTACGGCTAGGGCGGGTCCGACGATGGGACCTGTGCCGGCAATGGAGGTGAAGTGATGTCCAAAGACGATGCCTTTTTTAGTGGGGACGTAGTCTTGTCCATCTTCGAGGTCGATGGAGGGGACGCGAACGTTTTCCTCAAGTTTGAAAATTTTCTGGCCTAGCCATTTGCCGTAGGTGTTGTAGGCGATGATATAGAGAATGAGTGATCCTAGAGCGATGGCGAGTGTCTGCATTACTTAGGTGTAGAGGTTTGAAGACAGGAAATCAATCATGTTATTCTGAACTTTAGAATTTATCTAGTCTTCTAATTGTTCGTCAACGACTTCATTCAGATCTTCTGGGTCATGGTCTTGTTCTTGAATGATTTCACCTTTTTCTAGAGCTACCATTCTAAGTTGCTCTTCTTCGTGGGATACTATTTGTAGTGATGCGGTGATGCCTTCGCGTGTGGCTGCGGCTTTGAGGACATTACGGATGGCACTGGCAGTAAAGCCGTTTTTACCGATGAGGATGGGGACGTCTTGCTGAGCGACGATGAGGCGGAAGCGGATGTGATTTTCAATATCATTGGATTCAGCGACTCTAAGCTGAGCTTGTTCTGGCTGGTTGATGAATTGGAGTGCGATGAACTGGAGGAAGTTGCGCATTTGTTCCGTGACTTCTTGCATGTAGGTATTGTGCTACAGGAATAGAGATCTGCAATAGTTATTCTCTGGAATGGGTGAGTATGTGTTTATTTGGGCTTGTAAGATTTGAGTTGAGGCAAGATGATCTGGGGCATGCGCTATGGAGAGAAATTACAGCAGAGGATGTTGACTACGGGGTCTAGATTGTGTGTGGGACTGGATCCTAGGCCTGATGAGGCAGGGATAGAGGCTGTGCCTGATTTTTTGGAGCGAGTGGTGGGTGAGACTTGGGAGTATGCGGCGGCATTTAAGCCGAATATGGCCTATTTTGAGGCGATGGGTATACGAGGGTTGGAGATTTTAGAGGAGCTTTTGGGAAAGATGCCGAGGGAGGTGCCGGTGATTCTGGATGCGAAGCGGTCTGATATTGGTGAGACGCAGAAGTATTACGCGAAGAGTTATTTTGAGAACTGGGATGTGGACGCGGTTACGCTGAATCCATTTTTGGGGTATGATACGCTGGAGCCATTTCTGGATTGGGAGGGTAAGGGGATTTATGTTTTGGCGGTGACTTCGAATCCAGGGAGTGCGGACTTTATGAGGAAGAAGTTAGATTCTGCGGGTCATGGTGATAAGTATGTGTTTGAGCTGGTGCAGGATATCTGTAGCAGGGCGAAGAGTGAGGGACGGAAGACGGATGTGGGGATGGTGGTAGGTCTTACGAATGCGAGTGAGGCTGTGCTGGAGAGAGTGGAAGATTTTCCATTGCTTATTCCTGGGCTGGGAGCTCAAGGAGGGGATTTAAATAACATGGCTGGTAAGGGAAGAATGGCACCAGATACGATTAATGTTTCACGAGGGATTACTTATAAGGAGATGGAGAAGAGCTTTGGCCAGAAGGCTAAGGAGTGGGCAGATAAGATTGCGAAGGCGTATCCAGTTTCTTTATAGGTTGGTAAATTTTATTTATGTTAGATTCTCTTCGTTTACATAATTTCCGATGCTTTGATGCTCTTTCGATAGATCTAGAGCAGGGTGGAGCGTTGTTTGTGGGGGATAATGCGCAGGGTAAGACTTCTATTTTGGAGGCTGTTTGTGTGTTGTTGCGGTTGAGTTCACCGAGGGCGAAGCGGATGCAGCCGATGGTGAAGTTTGATGCTGAGCATGGATTTGGGATAGCGGGTGATACTGGAGATGTGGGGCTGCGGGTGAGTTTTTCTAAGGGGAAGGCGGTGATGTCTGTGGATGGTGAGGAGCTGGGGACGCAGGCTGAATATTTACAGAATAGTGGGTTAGTGGTATGGATGGGGAATGAGGATGTGGAGCTGGTAAAGGGAAGTGGTGGTGTGAGGAGGCATTATTTAGATTTTTTGTGTTCGCAGATTAATCCTAGTTACAGGGTTGCGTTGAGCAGATATAGGAGGGTGCTGAAGGCCAGGAATTTATTATTGAAGGATGGAGGTAATAGAGATCAGGAGGTGAATGCGTATGGAGAGTTGCTGATAGAGTATGGTGATTTATTAGGTTCTGTTAGGGCGGAGGTGGTGGCGGATTTACTACCAAGGGCTGCGGCTGTGCAGGTGGTAATAAGCGGGAGTGGGGTGAATGAGGAGCTGGGGATGGAGTATGTTTCTGGAAGTGGTGGGGATATGCGGTGTGCACTGGAGACGACTTATGAGAGTGAGCGTAGGCAGAGGCAGACTGTGGCGGGGCCTCACCGTGATGAAGTGAAATTACAGATCAATGGGATGCCTGCGAGTGACTATGCTAGTGAGGGACAGCAGAGGACGCTGGCGCTGGCGCTGAAGTTAGCGCAGGGAGATATACTGCGGGAGCGAGGAGGGAAGGACCCGATCTATTTGTTGGATGATATTTTTGGTGAGTTGGATTCTAGACGTAGAAATGCGTTGATGGATCATTTGCCGGTGAGTTCTCAGAAGCTGATCACGACTACGAATGTGGACTGGCTGAGTGATGAGTTGAGGCTGGATGGCTGGAGTAGGTATATGGTGAATCAGGGTAAGGTGTCATGAAGACTTCTTTCCCTGGTACGGTGGAGATTTTGGCGAGTCAGGTTGTTGAGTCTAGGGTTGATCATGTGGCTTTTGCGAGTTTGTTAAGGCCGTGTGAGGTGTCACGGTGTAAGGCGACTTGTTGTTATGATGGGGTGCATGTTTCTTCGGAGGAGGCGGGGTATATTCAGGGAATTGTTAGGGAAAGTTTTTCTGGGAGATTAGATGCTGATTTAGTGATTGAGGTGACTGCGGGAGGTCAGAAGACGGCTACGAGGATGGCGAAGGAGGGGGAGTTAGCGGATGATTTCCCGGTGCATTTTGCTAAGACGCGGTGTGTGTTTTTGGATGGTGAGGGTTTTTGTGGTTTGCAGAAGTTGGCGCTGGATGAGGGGGTGGATGCTTGGCAGCATAAGCCTTTGACTTGCTGGATGCATCCGTTGGTTTTGGTTCCTGCTGG
>JALZVD010000129.1 GCA_023300205.1 Akkermansiaceae bacterium
CATCTGAAAGGCACTTCTTATCCTTTTTCTTCATCTTAGCCTCTTTCACCTGCCTAATCTCTAAACATGCTTGCCTTGAAATATAAGCCAACGCACTACCTTTCTTAACTCCGCCTGACATCGTCTTAAAATCTGCATCAGCGGCTATCTTGTCTCCATCACCACGGCACTCCGCAAGAAACTCTGGGCTAGTCGCTACCCATAAAAGGTCGTTTTCTTCATCCATGATCATCACAACATTCATATTTTTTCTCTGCCTACGTGGAGTCATGAGTAGCGTGCCATCTTCTTGCTTTTCTAGCTTCATCATGAAGACAGCCATCTTACCTACTTGGCTCCAGATTTGGTTAGCTCCTTCCATTCTCATGCATCCGTGCAGCTTAGGGAATGTGTACTCTGGGTAAACTGGGCAAACTTCTCGCTTCTCATCATCTAAACGAACAGCCAAACTCATTTTCCCAGTAAACTTATTGAGCATCTCTTCCATCGTGCCACCAGAAGGTAACCTACGGTCGAGAACCTTACTCATTTTCTCGCATTTAGGAACGCTCTTCATACTAGACATAAGCTGGCGGGTATCCACGTTCCACTCCATGACTAGATCGCTTCCAGATGGTGCATAGTTGATTACCTCATAAGCCGTGTTAGCTTTACCCATAAGAGAGAAGACCCCTTTTTTACTTCCATTATTCTGGATGTACATCTTGCTAACCCAGTGATCGCCTTCGAACTTCGCGCTACGTCCATAAGCAACCAATTGATCCATCCCCATATCCTTAAGCATCGCATTGAAATCCATTCCCTCTGGGAAACATCCACTACCATTCTCTATAGCCGTTTTCACATAGTCACTCCCAAGAGCCGCTAACTTACTCAGATCACCTTCGATATTATTAGCCATGAAAAACTGACCGTCCATATCCAGATTGTTTGTCACATCTCTGAGATCAGATTTCTTGCCTTCTTGGGCACTTGCTAACCACGGCGTTGCGACGAGTAGAGTTGAGAGTAATAATGACTTTAGTTTCATAATGAGTTGGAAGTTAATTTCTAATGAATATTAAACGAAAACATAGACCAAGTTACAAGAAAATCTAATTTTTTCCATTATTCCCGCTCTAACACCCTCTTTTTCACTACTTTTTGTTCTATACTCGTCTTAAAGAGCCCCACAGTCCTTCCGTCATTCGTATTGGGGTTCGCATCATAAAGAACATAAATAAGCAGACGGTTTACCTCTTTATTCAATCTGATCGCCGTATGGTAGATAACTCTCTCCTCTCTTCCGTAAACCGCTGACACCCGATGCAGCTCAAGCCCATCGATCCCTTCATAAGTGAGTAACCCACCAGCAACGATCATTTTTTGATCCCCGTGAACCATACTTTTAATTGTCCGACGACTCAGATTGATAATCGCAAGTTGCTTATCCACCAGCGTTGCACCTAAAAGATCGATTTTATATTGAATTGGCTCTGAGAGCCATCGCTTATCACCTTTCCCAGTAGGTCGAAGTAGCACCAAGTTCATAGAGCCAGCTTCCAAAGGCTTCATCGTCATATACTTCTTAGATTCACCATCCTCCTTCCGCAGGAAATGAAGTATCCTATTGGGAGCCATCTCACTAAAACGCGAAGGGTTATTAAACCTTACATTGATCAATCGTAATTCTTCTTTCTCATCTTCGCCCTCCTTTTCAGCTAACTCTACATACAATCTCCTAGGAGGAATCTCATTCGGCCCAGGCGGTAGCAGCGCTGACGTTGAAGACGTTTTAGCTCCGTTTGTGTTTCCAAACTCTCGCGAAGGCTTAGGCCCTATGGCTATAATAGCCAGCCGGGCAGGAACTATCTCTTCACCATTCTCCTCCTTCCCAGTAGTAATATGCATGAACAAAGAATAGCTAAATGAAGTCAATAGGATGCGATAAAAGTAAGTCTTCATAGAAATCATTGTTCGTAGTTTATCCATTAAATTTCATTTTTATTTAGCCAGCGAAATGATTTGATTTGGTATCTCCTACCAAACTTCTTATTAACACCCGTAAGATTCCCATCTGTAATTTCACCAGTGAGTGGGTTCAACTTCAATGCTGTATCAGTAGGAATATTAGCTTCGTTATCCACGGTAGCATTATCTATATGCTGATGATCGATGTAATGAGCACCACGCTCTACGATCGCTTCTATATAAGCACGAGCCACAACTTTACCGTTACGTTTAGATTCCCCATAAGCACGGATAGTAAACGTATCCCCTCTAGTCGTCAGCGCCGGCGCGAGAGGCTCTAACAAATCTGACTGCATGAGAAAACTAGGTAGCCCCCATGTTTTAGTCCTAACCTGACTAGTGACAGTGCTGCCATCTGATACAGATAGATACTCCTCTTTAAACAGGATCTCATTATTATCCCGAGAATCACTATCTTTACCACGGTTAATCATACTAGTGTGGTATATACTATTCTTGTGGAAAGGCTGGTTCAGACCTGCTTTGAAAATAGCCGCATCAAGTGCCCCCATCCTAGAAGTCTCATCATCTCTATCAACTAGCCGTCTATTGACAAAATCAGCCATAGAAATGAATGGCCCTCGTAGTTTCACCTCCTCGACGATCGCTATGGCTAAATCCTCTAACTCACCTTCAGACAAAGAACGTAGACCTTTCCAAGCATCACGATTCGCAGGATCAAGTCGCTCTGTTTCTGCCACCCCAACTGGCCTCCTATATCTCGCAAATCCTGCCAACCCATTATTCAGAGACGAACCATCACTAAGCTCTCGATTCATGTCCACCGTCCCAGAGAGAAATGCGGTCCATGCAGCAATAGAAGTAGAATTCACATTAAAAGCGCTAGACCTTCTGTAATAGTACCCATTCAGCCAGAAGCCAGTATCAGTCGCAGCTGTGCTCGAAGTAAGCTTGCCCATCAAACCTGTTAAATTTTCATCACTTGATGGATTGATTTCGTTCCGCTGATTCACAGGTGTGATCGAAGAAAATTGATTCGTACTAACATCCAGCGGCAAGGACGAAATGAAATAGCCATCCCATATATTCTGATTCACCTCATAAGCTATATCATAAGGCAAGATATCATCACTTGAGGTCATTTCAACCGCATCTAAAGTTCTAGTAACTGCCGCATCTCCTACCTGAAGCAAATCTTCGGAATCGGTGATCTCATTCGCTGCACCATAGCTAAAGCCGGCTCTATAACCACCAATATGCTGATCCCAATGATTCAAACTTCCTGAGTCAGCAGAACTAACTACTTCTGGATGAACCGTGCTATCAGCTGGTGCATGAGGATCTCTCAGAGAATGACCAATAATGTAACTAGGATGCCATGAATAAGGACTTAGCATCGCATGCCGTAAAGCAGCCAGTGAGTGAATCCCATACTCTCTGTGTGGCAGACCAAAGAGAACCACATTCGGTGAAGAAGAATAATTGATCGCTAAACCAAGAGGGTTTTTCACAAAGGCAGTACCTTTAGAATTCAACTGTGGAATATCATTCATATCCTGTGGAGTCTTAGGAATAAACTGTAAAATCCATGGACCCGTGCTAAACAGATACCAGTGCTTCGCACACTGTGAAATAGGTGACCGAGAAGTAAGTTGCGCCCTTATATTCCAGTTCGCAATCGTAGCGGGATGATAAACCATGTGATCTCTATCCCACCGCGTCGTTGTCGATGTCCCATAGCGAAGTGGTGCTCTATTCCCCTCTGTTGTAGATTCATCCAGCCAACATAATTTCGCACCTACTTGGTGAGTCGCTGGGGCATCTTTGTAAGGAGCATCCCTAAAATCCTGCAGAGAACCAAACGAACTAATTGTATTGGCACTACCCCATGCGGATCCTGCATAAGCAAAGTAATAGGTCGGCGCCACGCCTCCGGTACCATTATTGACAAGCTGTAAAGTTGGATGATCTTGTGAGCTCAGAAGCTGACTTAACGGAGGAATCACACCATTGGATGCCTTCAAAATAAACGGGAAGTTCTCCACTAATTCTCCAGTCTCCGCACGGTAATCATGAATCTTCTCTAGATTAAGCTCATTCTGTGTTGCCGTCCCAAGAGTTAGCCATCTACTTGGCGCATACGCTATTTTGAACTTTGTCGTAGCCATATCAAAGTAGAAATGGTCTTCACCTTGAGCAGCATCTGAGCTCAGTCTATTTTGAGAAATATCTTCTTCCTCATAAGCGGCTATACCCACTCCTCCAGCAGTCACACTAGGAGTAGAAAGATCAGGTGAAAAAACATGGCATTCTCCAGCTGCCAACGTCGTCCCCTTTAGGATAAACACTAAATACCGTCGATCTGGAAAAAGATCTTCCACATCTAGCCTAGCCTTATACTGCGGGCCTAGCGGATCAGCATCTACTTTCTCCCAACGATGGATCGCATCACTCGCATCCAAAGTAGCATCTTGTACCCTTTCCACCTCCTCATCCTCGAAGTAAAAATGAAATCCGCCAGAACCTTGATAAAATGGATTTGGCATCAGCACAACCATTTCAGCAATCTGCATTTCTATTGAATACGGATTCCAAAGACAAACCCGTGGGATTAGATGCGTCCGGATATTCTTACCGTTGATAGAGAAATAATAATGCCACCGTGAATCAGTAATAATCGGGTGTATCTTTGGCATTTGCGCAGCCCATTCTGTAGACTCGAAGGTAACACCATCACTCTGACCATGAGGCCAGTTCTTATTAGATCTAATCCTCCCAGCTCTAACTGCTAGTGTAGTGTCTATACTATTCCCCGTCTTATATCTCTGAAGCCCCCAGTAGCGTAATCCCGAATATGTAGGAGCCAAAACATCATGATATTGACTTGGAATAATCGGGTACTCAGAACAAAATGGAGTAACAGAAACTCTACTAGTCGGTGCCATAAAAGTCACTGCCTCATCTCCTTTCTGAGCAAATAACAGCGGTGTGAGATCTCTCTGCAAACCACCAAGCGCGGTATTAATAAACAAACCCGGTGAATGGTAAGAGAGGTCATGAGTAAAGTGACCTAAAGACTCCCTAGTAATGAAAGGTTCATCTTGCGACAGACTAGACGTATCAAGTGAAATGATTTTTTCTCTACTAGCCATCGCCTTCTCGTGAAAATCCTCAAACGGATAAGATCCTTCGAATTGAATGAATTTAGGGTTCTCACCAGCACTTGAAGTGATCTCATTCTCAGAGACACTTAGCTCACGAGGTTTAATACTCGCTTTCTGGTTATTGTCCGCTGTCCACCAAGCAATAGCCCCATCATCTGAAAGATTAATTTTCTCTACCAGAACTCGGTCATTCAGATAAGCAACATCCGTAATCGACTCACCAAGCGTCCCTTTTCCTAAGATCTCTAACACTCCCTCATCTGCAGGATCTAAAGCCATGCATGCATCAGATTTAGCCAAAGATGAGCTCACCAACCAATCAATGAATAACTCATCTTTCCACTTCCCATTCACCAATGACGGCATGCTATACCTTAGATCTGTGTAGGTACCTTGATGAGAATAAATACCATTTCCCCCAACTATTTTCTTACCTATAAGAGGCCATTCCTGCTCATTACTACCTTTTTGATAAGTAGTACGCCATGCCCCTATCCAGTTTCTATTAGATAATGTCCTCTCATCAGAACGTATACCAGCTCGGGCCGTTACCACCTGATCTATCCCTGTTACCTCTTGCAGTTGTGCTAACCCCATTAAGAGCGCCAAACGAGCATTCGCCCTAGCCTCAGCCTGCGCAGCCCTCACATCCATCTGTCTCGTCTCCACAGCAGAGAAATTCAAGATGCTAATACTAAACAGCAACAAGATACTCATCACAGCGATACACGAAACAAGAGCAAACCCCCTGTTACCAGATAGAAGAATAAATTCACTCCTTCTAGATCCCAGAGACTTATCTCTTAAAAATGATAAATAAACAGCATTCATAATGAAATAAGAATCACCAAACCAAACGACTAATAACCAATAGAACATCAAAGGATCGACGTCCAAAATAATGACTCAACTAACATCATGTGAAAAATAGAGAACAGTTGCAAACATAATCTGCTCTACCATCATTGATAGTTAATGATCTACGAATAAACCCACCCATCTTTACCTTCTCTACTATTGACGTAATATAAAGCGGATGATTGAATAAAGAGCTTAATGAATAAATACATCTTATCGCTAGACCAAGGAACTTCAAGCTCACGCTCAGTGATCTTTAATGCTGAAGGTGCTGTCGTGGCGGTTAGTAAAAAAGAATTCTCACAAATATATCCAGAACCAGGATACGTAGAACATGATGCAGTCACCATCTGGGAAACCCAACTGGGCACCATGCTCGATGTCATGATGAAAGCAGGTATCACAGCAAAAGAAATCGCTGGAATCGGCATCACCAACCAACGTGAAACCGTAGTAGTCTGGGATAAATCCACCGGTAAACCCATCCATAATGCCATCGTCTGGCAAGACCGCCGCACCGCTGACGTCTGCCAACAGCTTAAAGATGCCGGTATGGAAAATGTAATTCGCTCACTCACAGGACTCACCGCTGACCCATATTTCTCTGCTACTAAGGTCCGCTGGATTTTAGATAATATTCCTGGAGCTAGAGAGAAAGCACAACAAGGAAAGCTCTCAATGGGCACCATCGATAGCTGGTTAATATGGAATCTAACAGATGGAAAATCCCACGTCACAGACGCAACAAATGCATCCAGAACCCTCCTCTATAATATCCACACCGGCCAATGGGATGATGACCTATTAAGCATGTTTGATATCCCTAAAGGTATGCTACCTGACATCGTTGACTGCTCCGGAGTAGTCGGGAAATGGTTAGGTGTTCCTATTTCAGGAATCGCAGGTGATCAGCAAGCTGCCTTATTTGGTCAAGGCTGCTTCAAACCAGGGCAGATTAAAAACACATACGGAACCGGCTGCTTCATGCTCATGAATACAGATGAGCGTATCATCCAGTCTAATAACGGACTATTAAGCACAGTCGCATGGCAAATAAATGGCAAACGTAAATTTGCCATTGAAGGATCTGTCTTCATGGCCGGAGCCATCTATGGCTGGTTACGTGACGGCTTACAAATCGTTAAAGACGTTTATGAATTCGACACAATCGCAAAATCTGTCGATGACAACGGAGGAGTTGTCTTTGTTCCTGCCTTCACTGGACTCGGTGCACCTCATTGGGACCCATTCGCCCGCGGAAGCATTCAGGGAATGACTCGTGGAACCACCCGTGGACACATTTGCCGAGCAGCACTAGAAGCCGTTAGTTTCCAATCTACAGAACTCATAGAAAGCATCGCCAAAGATACTTCCATGAAAGTGACCGAGCTCAGAGTAGACGGCGGAGCCTCCGTTAGTAAACTACTAATGCAAATCCAAGCAGATCAAATGCAATGCAAGATCGTACGCCCCAAGAATATAGAGACCACCGCCTTCGGAGCTGCAGCACTTGCCGCCCTAGGAGTTGGTTTTTGGGATTCCCAAGAACACATCACCACACTCTGGCAAGAAGATTCCAACTTCTCACCTAATCCCTGGAATGAAGAATTAGCACACCAACGTAAACGCTGGGATAAAGCCGTAGAAAGATCAAAACATTGGGATAAAGATGAATGAACCTAATGACAATAACCTAACCAAGAAGCAACTCAGGAAACAAATGAAGCGTATCCTCACTGCTCTATCAGACCTAGAAAAAGATCTAGAGTCAGAGAAAATCATAGAAATGATCAGTTACTTCATCAACGCCTCTCCCCATATCAAGACCATCGCCAGCTATGCTGCCATGCCTCTAGAAATCAACCTAGAAGCACTTCATTCACAACTACCCGAGATCGCGTTTTGCTACCCTAAATGTAGTGAGCAGGGACAAATGGAATTCTACCTTGTGAGTGACCTTTCTGAAATGCGCACTTCTCAATACGGAATTCGCGAACCAAATGAGACTAACCATAAACGAGTCGATCCAGAAACCATCGACCTCTTCCTATGTCCAGCATATGCCTACAATAGTGACGGAAAAAGACTCGGTAAAGGCGGCGGGTTCTATGATCGTTATCTTCTCAAAAGACGCCCAAATGCCATCACACTCGGAGTCGTATTCCCCTGCCAAAAACTCAACAATACAACCATCCCTACAGATGCCCATGATATCCTAATCGACCGAGTTCTCTAGTAGCATTCTGCGCCCCTCCATTTTCTTGCCAAATAAAGCAATCCCAGCAAATCCACCAATCAGAACCTGTATCCCAAAGCTAAAGTAAAACGCCTCTTTCACAGGCAATACCAACGCATCTGACATCCCATACCCATAGGCCGCCAATGGTGAAACCGATGACACCCAAACCAACGTAGGCCAATGAGTTGACTGCACTGCAATCACCATCGCAACCATAATAGGCAACACCCAAACAAACAAAATCAGTAAAAATAAACCCTTATTCTCCCATGCCTCAAATACGAGATAAAACACTAACACCACAACAGCTGCAAACACACAAACTACCGGAATAAAGGGAATCACCGCACGGATTTTATCCGTCATCGTTGGAGCCTGATATAACGTAGAACTAAAAATAAACAAAGTCACTGCAACTGCAACCATCACGCAGAAAGTCGAGAGTAACCCTGGTGCCTCATCCCAATGAATAGGGACCCATTTTTTCTTTAAATTTTTAGCTCGCCGCAGTCCTAATAAATATTTCTCATTCCTAGGAGTAAACACATACACCACCAAACACCCAAACAGCACACAGATCGCCCCAAACACCGTCTGCGCAACAGGAGCATCAGTAGAAACCTGAGTATGTTTCGTCCTCTTCTGAAATCTATCTAACCTCTCTTCATAAACTTTTTTTAATGAGGCCCTATCTTTAAATTGCTCAATCCTATCCAGTAATGTTTTCTCACGGATTTCGATGAAACTCTTGGTAATACTCATCTCACCCTGCTTCGCGATAGGCAGGGTATTCCCGATCAAAAATAACATGAAAAAACCAAAGAAAATAAGAGCAAATGGCTTACTCATTAGATGACTAGTCACATCTTTCCAACGCCTAGTTAGCATGAAAAGAAATGAAACCGTCAACGACGTCATCAACATCATAGAAAAGCTCCATGCATTAAGCTGATGATCAAAAAACGAAACCGTTGATGCACCACCATCCAGATCTAACAGACGTCTCATCCTAATTCCTTCAGGAATATACTCCAAGATATTCTCCTTCAAAATAGGCCGCACAGTCAGATACTCAAAAAACACCAAGCCAAACTGGGAAAGCAGCGGAAACACAAAATACAACACCACCACCAAAAACTGAATCACCCGTCCAGCCACGCGCTTCTTCTTCATGCTATGCACCACCACAAGTGCCATCAAATGATACAAAATAATCGATAGAAAAAATACCGAATACACTCGCCAAACCGACTCCATAGGAACCTCCCCATTCACCACAATAATCCCGATGAAAAAAGAAGTCACTACAAATAAAAACCACTCTCGGATTGGCAACCCAAATAAATAACCAACGATTTTCGCCATCGGTGACATAGGAGATAACCTCTGGTATTCCACCATCCCATCCTCATATTCCTGCGTAATCCCACTCGCTACCGAGCCAGTACCTAAGAACATCATAATGATCACCTGAATCATAAACACAGGAAGAAATGCCGCACGGTACGCATTCACATTACTCTCAAAAGAAAACCGAATCGCACCATTATAACTAATCACAAAAGTAAATACCGTGATCACCAACGTCAAAATCAATGCCGCAGATAGACCTCCCCATCTTAGCCTTGACCGCAAATAACGCAACAAGAGCGGATTCTTATACAACTGCCAAAATGCTACTGGCTTCAAACTATAATTCGTTTCTTTTTCAGATGACATACTAACGATTGATCTCCATTAATCTCTGTTCTATCCCAGAACCCAAAGGCGCATATGAGCGTACCTCTATCCCCTCACTCACTAACTGCTTCAGTAAGTCCGCCTGTCCATCCATACCTCCACTCACTCGCACCACCACACCACCCTTCGCCATCATAGGCTGAAGATTCTGCCCAGCGAATTTCACATCAATGCATTGTTTCAATTCCGCTATCTTCCCCACTTGATCACCAGCCACTAAGATCAATACTTCCGAAACATCACCCGCACCCCTATCCACAACCTCTTGTAACTCCCCTTCATCAATAAGTTCCCCATGATGCAATATCCCCACCGAGCTACACATATCACTCAGCTCATTTAAAATATGTGAACTCACCACCACCGTAGTTCCTTGAGCCGCCATCTCTTTCAAGATCAGCCGCAGCTGCACACGTGACTGCGGATCCATCCCACTCGCAGGCTCATCCAGTATAATCACCTTTGGATGATGTAAGATCGCCTTAGCTAAATTCACCCGCTGCTTCATCCCCCTTGATAGATCCTTACAAAAATCATTCCGCTTCTCCCACAGACTCACCATCCTCAGACAATCTGTCCACCGCTCCTTACCCTCAGAAGCTGAATAACCATAACTACGAGCAAACAAATCTAGAAACTCCCACACCTTCAAATCACTCGGAACTGGCGCTAAATCAGGCATGTAAGCCATCATCTTCCGCGCCTTATCTGGATTCTCTAGTACATCCACACCACCCACTTTTACATTCCCATAAGTCGGTTTAATCAACGTGGCCCATACACTAAACGTACTCGTCTTACCCGCACCATTCGCACCCACCAAACCATAAACTTCTCCATATGGAATCTTTAAAGTCAAACCCTTCACAGCTACTGTATTGCCATAATCCACCCGCATATTTTCAGCCTCTATCGCCCATTCCCCATCCGTCTGTTCACCTTTAAGCATCTTATAAACTATACTTACAGAGTACCATCGATTGGCAAATGATAACTTGCCGTATCCTCAAATCATTTTAACATCTCAAACTAACCATCAAGTACCGAATCTCCCAACACATAAATCACTCATGCTAACCAATCTTCACCTATCACGCTGGGCAGATGTCCTCGTCCGTCACGCCACTAATATTCAGCCTGGAAACATCGTACGTATCACCGCCCAGAAAGCCGCAGAGCCTCTGCTAGAAGCCGTCTACCGTAAAGTTCTAGAAGCAGGTGGTCACCCTATCGTAAAATGTACCCCAGAGTCACTCACCCAGTCTTTTTACGAACTCGCAAGTGCTCATCAACTCGACTGGCAAAACCCCATCACCCAGATCGAGACAGAACTAGTCGATGCTACCATCAACCTCGGAGCCAGCACCAATCTCCGCGCCATGGATCAATTCGACCCCGCCATTCCCCAACGCGCCGCACGTGCGAACAAAGCCAACCGCGAACTCTTTTTCCAGCGCGCCGCCGTCGCAGATGACCCCTCCATTGACTCAGAACTTAAGCCCCTCCTCTGGACCACCACCCTCTTCCCCACCAACGCCTACGCCCAAGACGCTGGCATGAGCCTCAAGGACTACTGCCAGTTCGTCGTCAAAGCATGCCAACTCGACCACCAAGACCCTGTAGCATTCTGGCAAGAGCTGGACCGCTGGCAAATCCAACTCGCTGAAAGCCTCATGAAAGGCAGTCAACTCCACTTCCACACCCCAGCAGGCACAGACCTCACCGTGAATATAAAAGACATGCGCTGGCTATCCAGCCCAGGTCGCAAAAACTTCCCAGACGGAGAAGTCTACTCAGGTCCAAATCTCAACGCTGAAAACGGCGGCGCCAGCGGAATCGTTCTCTTCGATAAACGCTGCGTCTACCAAGGCCGTGCCGTCAGAAATGCTCGCATCGTCATGGAAAATGGTATCGCCACCCAAGTCTCCGCTGATGAAGGAGAAGACTTCCTTATCTCCATGCTCAACCAAGATCAAGGCGCCAGCCGCATCGGCGAAGTAGCCTTCGGGACCAACCGTGCCATCGACCGCGCCACCGGCCAGATCCTCTTCGATGAGAAAATGGGAGGCTCATTCCACCTAGCCTTCGGTGCAGGTTTCCCAGAAACTGGCAATACCAACAAAAGCGCCCTCCACTGGGACCTCATCGCATCCCTCGGCGAGGGCTCACGAGTCACCCTTGATGGCAAACCATTCTG
>JALZVD010000130.1 GCA_023300205.1 Akkermansiaceae bacterium
GTTTTCATGGAATTAGTTTGGCTTGTAATTTAAAGGACTTTCAGTAATGATTGAAAATATGAGTGCAACAGATGATTTTTTAGGAGCGAAGGATGATTTTATTTCGCAGTGGGGAGCCTTAGGGACGAGTTGGGGAATCAGTAGAACGATGGCTCAGGTGCATGCTTTACTGATGATCAGTCCGGAGTCTATTAGTACGGATCAGTGTATGGAGGAGCTGCAGATTAGTAGAGGTAATGCGCATACAAACCTAAAGGAGTTAGTGGGGTGGGGCTTGGTGAAGATAGTGGTGAAGAAGGGTGAGCGTAAGGAGTTTTTTGAGGCTGAGAAGGATGTATGGAAGGTATTTACGATTGTGCTTAGAGAGCGGAAGCGGAGAGAGATAGATCCGGCAGTGGAGCTTCTTAGTGGTTGTGCTGAGCGGAGTAAGAATGTGAAGAGTGCGGAGGGTAAGGCTTTCCATAAGCAGATGAATGAGTTGGAGGATTTTGCGGTTTTTGCGAGCCAGGTTGGGGAGACGATTAGTAAGTTGAAGTATGGTCCAGCGATTAAGTATGCGAATAAGTTTTTGGGTCTTTTACCTAAAGATAAATCTTAGCTTTGCTATTTGACATTTGGGTAAAAATGCTCAGCATGCTGGCGACTTCAACTAATGAGTTTCCAAAATTTGGGGCTGATTAGCACACGATAAAAGCCGGTGTGGCGGAATTGGTAGACGCGTTCGATTCAAAATCGAATTCCTATGGAGTGCGGGTTCGATTCCCGCCGCCGGTATTTTCTAGCATGTCTTTATGCTTAGATGTTTCTGAGAGGGGTGAGATTCTTATATTCTTCTTATCAAGGGGGTTGATTGTTTGAGCTTACTATGTATAACCGACAGCAATGGACGCAATACGAGTAGATAAGTTAAGGAAAAGTTACGGCAAAGATGTGGTTGCTCTTGATGATGTGAATCTACGTGTGGCTGAGGGTGAGTTGTTTTTTCTGCTTGGGCCTAGTGGTTGTGGTAAAACTACGTTGTTGAGATCTATTGCAGGGCTTGAGAAGCCGGATAGTGGAAGAATTTATTTTGGAGAGAGAAATATCACGGAGGTTCCTACGCATAAGCGAGAGGCGGCGATGATGTTTCAGTCTTATGCGCTGTGGCCACATATGACTGTGGGCGAGAATGTGGCGTTTGGTTTAGAGGAGCGTGGAGTGGATGGAGATTCTCTGGTAGACAGAACGGTAGAGGCTTTAAAGGGTGTGCAGCTGGAAGGCTATGAGGATAGGAAAATAGACCAGCTTTCTGGTGGTCAGCAGCAACGCGTGGCTTTAGCAAGAGCGCTGGTGGTGCGTCCGAAGTGTTTGCTTCTGGATGAGCCTCTTTCTAATTTGGATTCTCAGTTGAGAGTGGAGATGCGTGGGGAAATACGTAGGATTGTGAAGGAGTATGGTCTGACTGCTGTGTATGTGACGCATGATCAAGAGGAGGCACTTTCTGTGGCTGATAGAATAGCGGTAATTCATGATGGGAAAGTGGCTCAGGTGGGAACTCCTGAGGAGATCTACCGAGAGCCAGAGACGAAGCATGTGGCGTCCTTTATGGGTGAGGTGAATTATGTTAAGGGTAAGGTAGACTGGATCGTGCGCGATAATGATGAGGGGTATGTGGTGCGTGCTATTTCTTCAGCAGGTGAGATCCTGCAGGGTAAGGTAACTCAGCGAGACTGGAGGCCACAGGTGGGTGATTCTGTAGTGGCAGCAATGAGACCAGAGGTTGTAAGATTTGATGATAGTGGAGATGTGATTAATCAGATCCAAGGGAAGGTGATAGAGAGGGTGTATCAGGGGGCGATTATTCAATATTTGATGAAGAGTGTGGATGGTGTTTTTCTACAAATTTCTGTGATGAATCCTGGTATACTGAGAGAGCCTGGTGATGATGTGACGGTTATTGCGAAACAGCAAGATGTAGTGATTCTAAAGCCATGATGAAGAAATTTGCGAGGAAAGAGGTTTATGTGGTTTTGGCATTGTTTTTCGTGGCAGTGATTCCATTAATGCTTCAGAGGGGTGAGCCAGTTAGTGCTGGTGATGCTGATACACGACTGATCATTATGACGCCACATAATGAGACGATTCGGCGAGAGTTCGGTGAGGCGTTTTCAGAGTATTGGGAGAAGAAGACCGGGGAGATTGTTTATATAGACTGGCGGACGCCTGGTGGGACGAGTGAAATGCGGATGGTTCTGGATGGAGATTTTAACCGATCTGATGAACGGGGTGAGGATGGGATAGGAGTGGATGTGGTGTTTGGTGGTGGTGATTATTTATTTAAGGTGATGGCCTCTAAGGGGAGGCTTGAGAAGTTGGATGTTTTCGATGCTCATAAGGAGTGGTTTGGTGGCAAGAATGGGATCAGTCAGAAATTCACGGGTGAAGATTGTTTTGATATTGATCATCGGTGGGTGGGAGTGTGTCTCTCACGGTTCGGGATTTGTTATAATCTGGATGGGTTGAAGAGGTTGGGGTTACCTGTTCCTGAGAGCTGGGATGATCTTGGTGATCCTAAATATTATGGTCATGTTGCGCTAGCTGATCCTACTAAGAGTGGTAGTGTTGCAAAGGCGTTTGAGATGCTGATTCAGCAGAAGATTCATACTGAGTTAAAGACAGCAGTGCGTGAGCCGGGTGAGAATAGAGAACAGATGGTCGACCGAGCCAAGAGTCTGGGGTGGAGAAAGGGTTTACAGTTGATTCAGAAAATAGCTGCAAATGCTCGTTACTTTACTGATAGTGCGAGCAAGATCCCGCATGATGTGGCACAGGGTGATGCTGTGGCTGGGATGTGTGTGGACTTTTACGGTAGAGCATACAATGAGAAGCTTAAGAAGGCTGATGGTAGTAGCCGACTCAACTGGGTAACTCCAATGGGAGGAACTAGTACTAGTGTTGATCCTGTGGCTGTTTTGAAAGGTGCTGAGAATGAGAAGTTAGGGCAGGCGTTCGTAGAATTTCTTCTTAGTGAGAAGGGTCAATTAATCTGGAATAATAGGCCTGGGACTTCTAATGGGCCTAGACATCAAGCACTACGCAGGTTGCCAGTGAGGCCTGATCTTTATACTCCTGGGAGGTTGAAATATTTCACCGATGCGGAGATCATGCCTTATGAGGGGAAGCCTGATTTTGTTTATGATCCTGCGATCACTGGGGATTTATTTGATGCGATGCGACAGGCTATCAAGGTGATGTGCATCGATACACATGATGAGCTGACGGGTGCATGGGAGAAGCTGATTGAGCATTCAGATAAGGATGGAAAGATGCCACCGCTGGCATTAGCTAATTTTAATGAGGTAAGGTTATTTTCTTACAAGAAGACGTTTGAGCTGAAGAAGCTGCTGAGTAAGAAAAATTCAAGGAAAGATGGGTTGCGTGTTCTAGAGAAGCTGAACCGACTGGCTGCTACGTTCCGTCGTTCGTATGCTGATTCGGAGAAACTAGCTGACCAAAATAAGTAAAGATTAATTAAGATGAGCAACAGAAAAGCCACTATTATTACAGTCATTGTGACACTATTCTTTGGTGTTTTCTTTCTTTATCCTGTCATTGATATTTTGAAAGTGGCTTTCACTGGTGATGAGGGATTCACTTGGGATTATGTTTTGACGGTATTTGCGAATCCTAACTACCTTCAGGGTTTATGGAATGCATTTTTGTTAGGTGTGACGAGTACAGTGGTGACCTTTTTGATTGCATTACCACTTGCTTTGGCAGCTTATCGATGGGTGTTTCCAGGTAAGAAGTGGTTAACTATTTTGATATTGGCTCCGTTGGTCCTGCCTCCATTTATTGGCGCTGTGGGCGTGAAGCATATTTTAGGTGTTGAGGGTGCATTGAATGCGTTTTTAATTGATTTAGGGATGATGAACTCAGCTGCTCCTACTGACTGGTTAGGTAAGAGCAAGTTCTGGGGAGTGGTGATGATGAATGCGCTGCATTTGTATCCGATTCTCTTTATGAATGTGCTGGCGGCCTTAAATAAGCTTGATCCAGCGATGGAGCAGGCGGCTCAAAATCTGGGAGCTTCACCGTGGAAGAGATTTAGGAAAATAACGTTACCGTTGTGTATGCCTGGGATTTTTGCTGGTGGTGCGGTTGTGTTTATCTGGTCCTTCACGGAGCTTGGTGTGCCTTTAGTATTTGATTATACCCGAGTGGCTCCGGTGCAGATCTATGATGGGATTAAAGATCTAACAGGGAATCCTACGCCTTATGCTCTGGTGTCTGTGATGCTGGTGATTTCATTAGTGGTGTTTGCGATGAGTAAGTTGTTGCTGGGTAAGAATAATCTTGGGACGTCACCTAGGCCGCAGGCGCGCTATGCTCAGAAGACTTTGACGGGCTTTCAGGGGTGGTTGTTATCGAGTATTTTTGTCATGGTGTTTGTGATTGCAGCGGTTCCACATTTTGGAGTGATTTTCCTTTCTGTGGCAGGTGATTGGTATGGGACAATTTTTCCAGAAAGTATGACGCTGTCTCATTATGGTGAGGGTTTAGGGCATCCTGTGGTGGTGGGAAGCATCAAGAATAGTCTGGTTTATTCTCTGGGTGCTACGTTCTTGAATGTGATCATGGGAGTAGCGATAGCGTGGGTGATCGTGCGTAGTAAGATATGGGGGAGAAATTTGATAGATGCTTTGATGATGTTGCCTCTTGCTGTTCCTGGGTTGGTGTTGGCATTTGGTTACCGGGCGTTGAGTGATGGGAGTTTTGGATGGCTTGTTGGGGCAAGTGGGGATCCGGTATTTTTGCTTATACTTGCCTATGCGATGCGGAGGTTACCATTTGTGGTGAGAGCTGCTGTAGCTGGTCTGCAACAGAGTGACCCTGTGTTAGAAGAGGCTGCTATGACGATGGGAGCTAGCCCGAAACGCACCTTTACTCGCATTGGCTTGCCGCTTATTGGTTCTAGTGTGGCGGCGGGTGCTATTCTTGCTTTTGCTTTTGCGATGTTGGAGGTGTCTGATAGTCTTATATTGGCACAGCAGACTGAGCATTTTCCGATTACGAAGGCGATTTATGCACTGCTTGGGATGTTAGGGAATGGTCATGAAGTTGCGGCTGCATTAGGTGTGTGGGCGATGGCATTTCTTGGTGTGGCGATCGCTGGTGCCTACATCTTAATAGGGAGAAAAGGTGGGGGTATGTTTAGGTTCTAATAGCAAGTAGTGATGAACTAAGCGATTGACCCGATGGCTAATGCGGGGTAGTAGTTTGCACAGAAATTTCAACTTAAACAACGTAGAACAATTATTTATGGCAATCGTAGCAACAAATTTAAAGAGAGGGCAGTGTATCAAGCATGATGGGGATACTGGATTGATTCTTAACTTGGATCACCGTACACCGGGTAAGGGTAATGCGCTTATCGCAGCGACGATTCGTTCGTTTCAGTCAGGTAAGACGAAGTCGATCCGATTCGCATCATCTGATAAGGTAGATGTGATCGATACAGATCGTCAGAAGTTAGAGTTTTCTTATAGTGATCCTTCAGGGTATCATTTTATGGATCTGACTACTTATGATACGATTACGATAGAGTCTAATTTATTGGCTGATTCTACTGATTATTTGAAAGAGGGCTTAGGAGTAGAGGTTTTATTTATTGAGGGTAGCCCAGTTAGTGTGGATCTTCCTGCTACTGTGGAGCTTGAGGTGACTGAGGCATCTGAGGGTCTTAAGGGAGATACAGCGAATAATCCAACTAAGCCAGCTACTCTTGAGACTGGTAAAGTGGTAATGGTGCCACTTTTCATCAAGATTGGTGATGTTCTTAAAGTGAATACACAAGACGGCTCATACTTAGGTAGAGCGTAGTTAGTAGAGAGAATATTTTGTCTAACAGTTCCTTAGATGTGGTTACTCAGTTTTTTGAGTATGGCAGCGCGGAGTCTCCTTTGAGGCTACGTGGCGGTGGATCCTTGTCTCGTGTTAAGATTGCTTATGAGACATGGGGAGAGATGAATGAAGATAAGTCTAATGTTATTCTTATTAACCATGCTCTTTCTGGATCTCATCATGTGCTGGGCTGTAATCCATCTTTACCAGAAGCCGGAGATCTCTGGCAGGAGGAGTTACATCAGGGCTGGTGGGAGGGTTTTGTAGGGCCAGGGAAGGCGATTGATACAGAGAAATTTTTTGTTATTTGTCCTAATTATCTGGGAGGATGTTATGGTTCTACTGGTCCTAGTTCGATTAATCCTGAGACGGGGCAGGCTTATGGCTCATCATTTCCGCATTTGTATGTAGCGGATCAGGCAGATATCCAGCTGGAGCTGATTAAACATCTGGGTATTTCTCAGCTTAGTGCGGTGGTGGGCGCTTCTGTAGGTGGATTAGTAGCGGTGACTTTTGCGACTAGGCATCCTGCGTATGTGCGCAATGTGATTTCTTTGGCGAGTGGTTTTAAGACGACTGTTCTGAACCGATTGATTTTATTTGAGCAGATATTGGCGATTGAGAATGATCAGCATTTTAATGGTGGTGATTATTACGATGGTGAGCATCCTGATTATGGATTGGCGCTAGCGAGGATGATATCTCATAAGACGTTTGTGCATTTGGATTCTATTGAGAGGCGTGCTACTTCTGAGGTTTATCAGGATAAGGAGACTTTGAAGTGGTATGAGGTTAAGGATCCGTTTCAGAGTTATATGCTTTATCAGGGGAAGAAATTTGTGAAGCGGTTTGACGCGAATACTTACTTGAGGATCATCGATATGTGGTCTCGCTATGATGCTGTAAAAGAGGCTGATGTGGCTGAGGGTGCTGAGTTGTTTACGGGGGCTAAGACTCACGGGCAGAAGTATTTAGTGTTTAGTATAGATTCAGATTTCTGCTTCTATCCTGAGGAGCAATCTGTGTTAGTGGATGCTCTGGAGAAGTCTGGTGTTGAGAATATGTATATTACTGTTCATTCTGATAAGGGGCATGATTCATTTTTGTTAGAGCCGGAGCTTTATTCTCCGCATATTAGTTTTCTTCTTAATGGAGAGGGTATTTAGTAAGTGATTACTGAGTAGCTCGTAGTTTCACTTGTTTACTAAGGTTGTGATGTTAGAACTAATGGGATGAAAGTTATTGTAACCACTCCTTATGGTAGAGATTCCTTGCAAGGGAATACTGTTACTGCGCTGAGAGTGATTTCTATCTTAGAGGAAGCAGGTGTTGATGCGATGATGCTTTGTAGAGGTGAAGAGATGCAACGTGCTGATGTTATCATCGCGCTTCATGCTCGGAAGAGTTCTCATTATCTGGCTGATTTTATGGAGTTAAATCCGGAGGGGAAGGTGATAGTTTACCTTACGGGGACTGATCTCTATGATGATGTTCCTAGTGGGTGTTTGATCTGTATGAAGAGTATGGAGTTGGCTGATGGGTTGGTTGTCTCTCAGGGGGCCTCACTGGGATCAGTTCCGGAGGGTTTCTTGGCTAAGTCAGCGGTGGTGCGTAAGAGTATTCATTTGCCTGAAGGTTTGATTGGAGGTTGTGATACGGAACCAGATTTATTCCTATTTGTTGGGCATATGCGTGCGGTGAAGCAGCCATTTATGGGAGTCGAGGCACTGCAGTTGTTGGACGATTCTGTTCGGTTCATGCTTTTAGGGAAGGAAGTGGATCCGGGGTTGGGTAAGCTTGCTGAGGGTTGGCAAGTGAGGGATCCGAGGTTTAAATGGCTTGGGGGCTTGGGGTATGTTGAGACGTTGGGGTGGATGAAGCGTTCGGTAGTTACTGTTAATACGAGTCTGATGGAGGGTGGCTCGAATTCTGTGGGTGAGTCTATTGTGCTAGGTGTGCCAGTTCTGGCGACTAGGATAGAGGGGAATGTTGGTATGCTGGGGGAGGATTACGCAGGGTATTTTGATGTAGACGATGAGCAAGGGCTCTCGGACTTAATGTATAAGGTGCTCAATGATCCGTCTTATTTAGAGATGTTACGAGAGCAGGTGAGAGTTAGGGGTGAGAAATTTTCAAGAGAGAATGAAGCGAGAGATTGGGTGAGTGTCATTGAGAGAATAGTATGAGAAATTTAGCATTAAATGTAGCGGCGATTTTAAGTTTTTTAGGGGTAATTGTCTCGTTGGTTCTGGGTGTGGTGCTTTTAGCGCAGGGTGAATTTATTAAGTCGATGTTGCTGATTTTGATAGGGGCGCCGATGAGTCTGGCGTTAGCTGTGGTTTTTGATTATGTGGGAGATCGTATGCGGCGAGATATATTGGAGGGGAGAGTTAGGGGAAGGCATGATGTGATCGATACACCATGGGAGGATGATCCTGACCATATTTGATAGGATATGATGGGTTGAGAGGTGGTGTGTTTTTCATGAAAAGTTTTTGCTATGATATGAAAATAGTGTAGAGGTTAGTTACATGAAGATAAGAAAAGTAAAATTATTTTTGGGAGCGATTGCTCTAGGATTTTTAGGAAC
>JALZVD010000131.1 GCA_023300205.1 Akkermansiaceae bacterium
TTGTGGATAAGAAGTGTCGCATCACCACCGTCATCAACGATAAGCTCTGGTCCCTTGTTCCCAGGGAAAGTAATCGCATTCAATGTACATTCCCAATATTCCTCAAGTGTCTCACCCTTCCAAGCAAACACAGGGACTCCAGCCGCCGCAATCGCCGCCGCCGCATGATCCTGAGTTGAGAAAATGTTACATGAACACCAGCGAACATCAGCACCCAGATCCACCAGCGTCTCAATAAGAACCGCTGTCTGAATCGTCATGTGAAGTGATCCCATGATACGAACTCCTGCAAGTGGCTTAGCCGCTGCATGTTTCTTACGGATCGCCATCAAACCAGGCATCTCATGCTCAGCTACGTCGATCTCTTTTCTGCCCCAATCGGCTAATGATATATCTGCGATCTTATAATCGTCTGTCTTTGGTCTATCTAATGTTGCACTCATTTTTTGTATGTTTAGTTAAATGTTAGTATATTCGTGTTTATTCCGCTAAAGATTTGATTAGATTTTGAAGCTGTCCCGAGACTATCTTAGCATCTGCTATTAATTCGGTTACCTCTTCACTAGTTACGATTTGCATTTTTATATGATCTGGTCTCTCATAGCGAAATCTTTAGAGCCTAGGAATAACTCATGAACCGATACAGCCAAACGGCAAGCACCTTTCCAAACGTCTAATTCCTCAAAACTCTGATACGCCATAATCTTTTTATCTAAAACTTAAAACCTAACAACCTAAAACCTGTTTAAGCTCATCAACCTTGTCTGTTTTCTCCCATGTTAGAGCTGATAAATTATCCTCACGGCCAAAGTGACCATAGTTCGTTGTATGCTTGTAAATTGGTCTAAGCAGATCTAGCTGAGAAATAATATCTGCCGGCTTGAATGAGAACACATCCTGAATCGCCTTCTCGATCGCCTCTTCATCCACATTGTTAGTGCCAAACGTATCAACACTCACACTCACCGGATGTGGGTGCCCTATCGCATATGCAACCTGAAGCTCAGCCTTAGATGCTAATCCCGCAGCCACAATGTTCTTCGCTACCCAGCGGCACATATACGCTGCAGACCTGTCCACCTTAGAGGGGTCCTTACCAGAAAATGCACCGCCTCCATGACGACCCATTCCACCGTATGTATCCACAATGATCTTACGCCCAGTCAAACCAGCATCCCCTTCAGGACCACCGATCACAAACTGACCCGTAGGGTTAATCAGTAACTCAGTATCCTTCGTGATCAAATTAGCAGGGATCACACGGCGAACCAAATCCTTCTCCAAAATCTGTCTAATCTCAGGAGTAGAAATACAATCAGCATGCATCGTGGACACAACCACAGCTGTCACATGAGTCGGCTTACCATCCACATACTGCATAGAAACCTGAGTCTTAGAATCCGGTCTAAGCCAAGTATGCTGCCCAGACTTACGTAACAAAGTCAGCTCCTTACCTAGCTTATGTGACCATGATACAGGCGCCGGCATAAGCTCCTTAGTTTCATCACACGCATAACCAAACATGATCCCCTGATCTCCCGCTCCCTGCTCTTCAGTTGTCTTATGATCAGCACCTTTCTCATCCACTCCCTGAGCGATGTCCGGTGACTGCTGACCTATCAAATTCATGAAAAAGAAACTATCAGCATTAAACTTACAAGCAGGATCAGTATACCCAATCTCCCGAATCGCCTTCTCCACGATCGCCCTACTATCAAAGTCAGCATGAGTAGTGATTTCACCCGCCAGCCCAACCACATTATCCTTCACAAACGTTTCACAAGCCACACGGCTATTGATATCCTGCTCCAGACACGCATCTAAAATGGCATCGGAAATAGTATCACATACTTTATCTGGGTGGCCCTCTGTAACGGACTCTGATGAGAATATAAATGGTCTAGACATAATTTTAATTAACTTGATCGTATCAACGAATCTTGATACGTTGATTTAAACCTGCTCACCACAATGTCAATTATTAATTCACTTAAAATCATCTCAGACCCTACCCGTCTACGTATCCTACACTTACTAGATGACCAAGAGCTCAGCGTCGCAGACCTACAAGAAGTCCTAAACATGGGCCAGAGCCGTATCTCAACCCAGCTCTCTCAGCTCAGAAATGAAGAACTCACCACCGACCGCCGCGTAGGTAAAAACAACCTCTACACCGCCTCCATCCCAGAAAACCTCTCACCCATCATCACCGCAGCAGTCAGCGAACTCCCAGAAACAAAACAAGACCAAGCCGCCCTCAAACACCTCCTCTCCAAAAGACACAACAAATCAAAAGCATACTTCGACCAACTCGCAGGTAAATTCGGCAAACAATACGTCCCCGGCCGCTCCTGGAAAGCCCTCGCAGAAGCTCTCCTCAAAATCCTCAACTACGACGTAGTCGCTGACCTCGGCGCCGGAGAAGGAACACTCTCACAACTCCTCGCCCAACGCGCAAAAAAAGTCATCGCCATCGACTCATCAGAAAAAATGGTAGAATTCGGCACCAAGCTCGCCAAAGAACACGCACTTCCTAACCTCGAATACCGCCTCGGAGACATCTCCGCCCCCCCCATCGATGACACATCAGTAGACCTTGCCATCTTCAGCCAAGCCCTCCACCACGCCGAACGCCCCCGTAAAGCCCTAACAGAAGCCCTCCGCATCCTCAAGCCCCGCGGCACCCTCATCGTCCTAGACCTCCTCCAGCACAACTTCGAGCAAGCCAAAGAACTCTACCACGACACCCACCTAGGATTCTCAGAAGTAGAACTCACCACCATCCTCACCCAAGCCGGCTTCAACTCCATAGACATCGTCATCGCAGACAAAGAAACAGAACCACCCCACTTCCAAACCCTCCTCGCCGTTGCCAGAAAAACATAACAGAAACAATAATCGATAGTTTTAAATAGAGAAACCTTCATCACCCACCTCTCAGATGCAGGGTAACAGCCTACACTCACCAGTAAAATGCTCCTGAAGGGAGCAAGGCTTCAAAGCCTAGGAATTCATCCCTAGCTATCTACACCCCAAATAATCCTGTGCTGAAAGCACAGCGCAAAAGACTCCTTTTAAAAATTCTCATCTTCTTTGTAATTGATTGTTCAGTGTATTGAGCTAAAGTTTAGCACCTGACAGCACCCAGCCACTACTCAGTAACACCACTCATCCCTACCTAATCACTCCCCCATCACATAAG
>JALZVD010000132.1 GCA_023300205.1 Akkermansiaceae bacterium
GCGTCGCTCTTTCCTTTGGGATTAAAATTAGATCCGCCTTTTGCACCGCCCATGGGGAGTCCTGTTAGAGAGTTTTTAAAGGTTTGCTCGAAGCCGAGGAATTTTAGGGTGTCGAGGTCTACGTCTTTGTGGAAGCGGAGTCCACCTTTGTATGGTCCGATGCTGTTGTTGAACTGGACTCTCCAGGCTCTGTTGACTCTGGTGTTGCCGGCGTCATCCATCCAGGTGACTCGGAAGGTGATGATGCGGTCTGGTTCTGTGATTCTCTCAAGAATGGATGCTTCTTGGTAGGCTTTGTTGTCTTGAATGAGAGGGAAGATGCTTTCGGCTACTTCATGAACGGCTTGATGAAAATTTGGTTCAGTGGGGTTTCTTTTTTCAAGTCCTTTGATGAAGCAATCTAGGTTGCATAATTCTTTAGTGTTGTTTTTTGGGTTCATTTATTTGTTTTTAATTTAATGTTTCTGTTGTCTGCTTGCTTATTATTGGAGTTCCGTTGAGTTTTTTTATTCCTGATTTCATAAATATAGAAGGGATTGATTTTTATCTATTGTCCTAATGGGGGAGGTCTGTTAAATTGTTGTTAGACGATGGAGTTTTTAGAAGATAATTGGCGTGCGGGTATTGAGATCTTGATCTTGTGGATGGGCTTGTACCAGATTTACCGTGCGGTGAAGGCAACTAAGGGTGCGCTTATTTTTATGGGTATGGCGGTGATCTTGACGGTGGTTACGATGTTGGCTTATTTGTTGGATTTAGAGGTGATAGGTTGGATTTTGTTGCGTTCTGCTGTTGGTATTGGTTTTGCTTTGGTGATTGTGTTCCAGCTGGAGTTAAGGCGTGCACTGGCGAAGGTGGGAGAGAGTTTCTTTGCTTTTTCAAAGGTGCAGAAGTTGGAGTTTGCTGAGGAGCTGACTGATGCGGTGATGAAGTTATCTAACAAGCGCATAGGGGCACTTATCGCGCTGGAGCGTGAAATTAGTCTGGATGAATATTCTGAGAATGGGGTGGCTGTGGATGCTGAGTTTTCTCCAGAGTTGTTGATGACGATTTTCTACCCGATGACTGCGTTGCATGATGGTGGGGTGATCTTGTCTAAGAATAGGGTGGCTTCTGCTGGGTGTGTTTTCCCGCTGAGTAGGAATGAGATGTCTGATAGGACGCTGGGTCTGAGGCATAGGGCTTCTGTGGGATTATCTGAGGAGTCTGATTGTGTTTGTATTGTGGTGAGTGAGGAGACGGGTAGTATCTCTATAGCGATGAATGGTGTGCTGGATAGGAATCTGAAGGGGAGTGAATTTAAAGAGAAGCTGGAGAAAATTTTCGTGCCAGAAGAAGAGGAGGAAATAGATAATGAAGAAGAGAATACTAGAGAAGAATTGGATAGCGAAGATGGTAACCTTGATCCTAGCGGTAGCGATATGGTTTCTGATCAATAAGCAGCTTTAGTTTGCTGGGAGTTTGGAGCGATTGTAGATGAGTCGATGAATGTGCATTCAATAGGGCGGGTGGAGACTTGCTATGATGAGAAGTTTGGCACGCCTCGGCAGTCTGGTGTGGTGGATTCTGCTTGGGGGAGGATTGTATTTGAGGAGGCGTATCAGGGTGTGGATTTTATCCGTGGTTTAGAGGGGTTTAGTCATTTGTGGTTGGTGTTTGTGTTTCATGGTTCTGCTGAGCAGTCGTCTGGGGTTGTGAAGGCTACGGTGCGGCCACCGAGGCTGGGAGGGAATGAGAAGGTGGGGGTGTTTGCCTCTCGCTCGCCATTTAGGCCGAATCCGATAGGGCTTTCTTTGGTGAGGATAGAGCGCATAGAGACTTGTCCTGATCTGGGGAGTGTGGTGCATGTGAGTGGGGTGGATCTGGTGAGTGGGACTCCACTGCTGGATATAAAGCCTTATATTCCTTATTGTGATTCTGTGGGTGGCGAGGATGAAGTTAGGTCTGGCTATGTGAGTGGGACTCCGGAGAAGATGTCTGTGGTGTGGGATGATGGGGTGAGGGAGGGTATGGAGGCTAGTTTAGTGAAGTTAGTCACTGATACTGTGGCGGTAGATCCTAGACCTGCGTATCATAATGATGAGCGTGAGTATGGGTGCCTGATCTCTGGTGTGAATGTTAGGTGGCAGGTGATGGAGGTAGCAGGTATAGGCGCTGGGGAGGTGAGTGAGGAGGGGCGAGTTCGGGTGGTGAAAATTTTGAGTTGCACGAGTTGCTGAATGGTGAGAGATTGCGGTCATGAAATACCTTACTCTTTCACTTGCCGTTATCGTAGCAGTTCTGAGCACTTCTTGTGGGACTTTGCCTGAGAATCCGCAGCATAAGGGGCCGCAGTCATCTGAGAGTGTGATTCCATGGAACAGAAGACTTCCAGGTGAGGGGCAGGGTGCTCTTGGTGGTTTAGGGCAGTAATTTGAGTCTGGCCGGTTTTAGACTTAAGTTAAGATGGGTGAAGTTTTGAGTTAATTTATGCTTGCAAAATATAGAGGGTGTGGTTCTTTAACGCTGTCTTCGAGTGAAGGCACCGTGCCCACGTAGGGTGGTTTGGTTTGAAGTTCTCTTTTTCGATAATGAAAGGAAAGTTTCTTGCTGTGCCAGAATACACATTAACATTCAAAATACATATATTATGAGCGACATTAACTTAGCTGATTATAAGCTAAACGAAAAAGACACAGGTAGTTCAAGCTACCAGGTAGCATTACTTACAGGCCGCATTAACTCACTTACTGAGCATCTTAAGACGAACAAGAAGGATGTATCTAGTAGACGCGGACTACTTAAGATGGTCTCTAAGAGACGTAAGCATCTTGACTATGTGAGAGCGAATTCGGAAGAGGACTATAAGAAGCTTCTTACGGGACTCAAGCTGCGCCGATAAACGATTTCTTAAAGGCCACGGTTGATACCGTGGCCTTTTTCGGTTTAACGAAGCGTGAAAATTTATGAAGCGACAGATTGTTGTTTCTGTAGGGAGTGAGTGGACAGATCGTCTGTAATCACATTTCCTGAGTGGGGAAAAGGTTTCCTAGCTCGAAACAAAGAAGTGTCTAGTGACTTAAATATGTTCATACGGAACATGCGATGCGCTGGACGAGGACGACAGAATAAAGACAATAAAATAATATGGAATTAAACATACAAACAGTTACCGCCAACGTTGGCGCTAACCCTATCTCATTCGAGACAGGAAAGATGGCTAAGCTCGCAGACGGAGCAGTAGTAGTAAGATCAGGTGAAACAACAGTTCTCGTGACTGCATGTTCACTTACTAAAATCAGAGACGGACAATCATGGTTCCCACTTTCTGTAGAATATAAAGAAAGAGCGTTCGCTGCTGGTGTATTCCCAGGTGGATACTTTAAGCGCGAAGGTCGTCCTACTGAGAAGGAGATCCTCACATGCCGTATGACTGACCGTCCTCTACGTCCACTTTTCCCTAAAGGTTACCTTTATGAGACACAGATCGTAGCTCTCATGCTATCAGCTGATGGTATCAACGATGCTGATATTCTTTCAATGAACGGAGCTTCTGCTGCGCTTTCTATCTCTGACATTCCTTTCGCTCGCCCTATCGGAGCAGTGCGTATTGGCCGTGTGGATGGTGAGTTTGTAGTGAACCCTACTTTCGACCAACGTGAAGAGTCTGACTTGGATCTTGTCTATGTGGGTGATAAGGAGAATGTGATCATGATTGAAGGTGGTGCTGATCAGGTTCCTGAAGAGGAGTTTGTAAAGGCGCTTTACTTCGCTCAGACACAGGTAGAAATCCTTGTGGCTGCTCAGGAAGAGCTTAAGGCTACTTCAGGTAAGGAGACTCGTCCATACGATGTTTCAGTAGCTGCACCAGATCTTCTCGACATTGCTTACGAAGTTGCGGGTGACCGTATTGAGTCTGCTATCTACGCGGCTTCTAAGGTGGAGCGCGCTACTAAGGTGGGTGCACTACGTAAGGAAGTAGAGGCAGTGATCATGGAGAGATTCCCTGATACTACTGACTTCCAGATCGAGCAGGCATTTGAATTCCTTCAGAAGAAGGCGTTCCGTATCTCTATCATGGAGAAGGGCACACGTGCAGATGGCAGAAAGCCAGCTGACTTGCGTCCATTGTTCGCTGAAGAAGGTCTCCTTCCTAAGGTTCACGGATCAGCTCTATTCGCTCGTGGAGAAACTCAGGCACTTGCCGTTTCTACACTTGCACCGGCTGACGAGCGTCAGTATTTCGACAACTATGCAGGTGGAGAAGACAGTAAGCGCTTCATCCTTCACTATTCTTTCCCTCCGTTCTCGGTAGGTGAGGCAGGTCGTTTCGGTGGTCTTAACCGACGTGAAATTGGTCATGGTAATCTTGCTGAGCGTTCAATCGCTCCAGTGATTCCAGCTGAGGAAGATTTCCCATATGCAGTCAGAACCGTTTCTGAAGTGCTTGAGTCTAACGGTTCATCATCAATGGCGACAGTTTGTGCAGGCACTATGTCACTCATGGGTGCTGGTGTTCCTCTTCTTAACCCAGTTTCTGGTATCTCAGTAGGTCTTGTGACTGAATTTGATGATGCGGGTAACATGGTTAAGTATGAGCGTCTGCTCGACATCATTGGGTCTGAAGATTTCTATGGTGATATGGACTTCAAACTCTGTGGAACTCCTGACGGTGTGACTTCTTACCAGCTTGATCTCAAGCTCGATGGTATCCCACTTAAGATTCTAGAAGAGGCAGTTTATCAAGCGAAGGAGGGCCGTGAGGTTATCCTTCAGAAGATGCTTTCTGTGATCAACGAGACAGCACCTATCAACGAGAATGCTCCACGTATTGAGTCAGTGAAAATTGACGCAGATAAGATCGGTATGCTCATTGGACCTGGTGGCAAGAACATCAAGGCGATTCAGGCTGAGTCTGGAGCTGATCTTAATATCGAAGATGACGGCACTGTCCACATCTACGCTGCTAAGAAAGAGAGTCTCGACCGTGCGGTTGAGATGGTGAGTCAGATGTTTGCTGAAGTTGAAGTGAACAAGACTTACACTGGTAAGATTGTTTCTACTACAGCGTTTGGTGCGTTCATCGAGGTGCTTCCTGGTAAGGATGGACTTATTCATATCTCTGAGCTTGCTGAAGGCCGCGTAGAGAAGACTGAAGATGTGGTTAAGGTGGGTGACGAAGTCACTGCTAAGTGCATCGGTATCGATGACAAAGGCCGCGTGAAGATGTCTATCAAGGCTGCGCTTAAGGAGGCTAAGCAGTCTCAAGC
>JALZVD010000133.1 GCA_023300205.1 Akkermansiaceae bacterium
CTCCTTGATTCCATTTTTCCACATCGCCATGAAAGGCATATGTGCAGCCTCGTGATACGGGTGTCCCTTCACACGTGGAAACGGCATACCGTTATCGGAAGTTACTATCACCAGTGTATTCTCAAGTAATCCTCTGTTCTTAAGTATCTCTATACAACCACCTACATGCTTATCAAAATGCTCTACCTCTAGTCCATAATCCAACATATCGTGCCGAACCGCTTCGGTATCTGGCCAATAACTAGGAACTTCTGGAATTGAGTCTAAGGTCTTACCATTTTTCACGCCTGATTTAAATTCATAAGCTCGGTGTGGTTCATTACAACCCACCCAAAATGCAAAGGGCTTAGAACTATCGTTATCAATGATAAACTGTTCGAAGTTTTTAGTGTAATCAGTTTTGGATATCCTCTCAGACAAAGACTCTTTAGCCCTATGTTTACCATAAGACTTACCTAATACTTCACGCCCCTCTGCCACACCTGGGCGCCAGCCCTTTCCAGTGTAGCCCGTATTATATCCATTTTCTTTTAACGTCTCCGCGTATGATTTAAACTTTGGATCTAACACTGCATTGTGATTGATAGCGGCTCCTAACTGCCAAGGATTCTGCCCAGTAATAAGAACTGAACGTGACGGACCACATTTTGGATTCGGAGTATAAACTGATGTGAAGTTAATCCCCTCCTTAGCAAGACGGTCAATATTTGGCGTTTTCACCCACGTGCAACCATTCACTCCAAAATGCTCAAATGAAGCATCATCTGCAATAATAAACAACATGTTAGGCCGTTCAGCTGCAAAACCTTGAAGCGCCATCACTAGGAAAAGACCCACGCATTTAATAAATTTTGATAACATTATATTGATACAGCTAGTAACAAGTAATCCTTTCAAAAAAATAACCTCACTCCATCCCAATTATAAATGGTTCCACTCCTTATCAAATCTAACCCTATGAAAACTAATAACCTCCCCCTTATTCAGTGAGAAATAAACATAAGTCAAAGCACTACGCTCATTCCCTTTCCGAACAACTGCCCCACACCTGCCCCCCCTTAATGTTCATATTCTCTAAACAATCAAAAACATCAGGAATAAATAACCCCAATTTCACTCTAAGTAGCTATGATTAATATGACAAAAACCATAACAGGCATCATCTGCTCGCTCCAATTTGCAAGTGCGCAGCAGAAAGGTGGGATCCTCGGTAAAGAAGCCCCTGAAATCAAAGTAGACCAATGGGTCCACATCCCTAAAGGCCTGAAAGAACCCACTACAAAATCACTCAAAGACAAAGTCATCTACATGTATTGCTACCAATCATGGTGCCCCGGCTGCCACAGCTCAGGCTTCCCCACCTTGAAAGAACTAAGCGAGAAATTTAAAGACAGCAAAGATGTCGAGTTCATCGTCGTCCACACCGTATTCGAAGGATTCTCCACCAACACTCCAGAAAAATGGAAATCCGTAGCAACGCGTCATAGCCTACAAAATCTGAGATTCGCCCACAGTGGTTCCAAGGACAAAAAATCACAGATCATGTCCGATTTCAAAACCCGAGGCACCCCATGGACAGTCATCATAGGTAAAGACGGCATAGTCAAGTTCAACGGCTTCCACATCCCACCAGATCAAGCCATCAAGCTAATTGATCAGCTCAAAAAAGAAAAATAACCCCGCCCTGATAGTCCTCGTCACACACACTATAAACTCTTCCCTTTTACTCACTGAGGAGTATCCTCACCGTTTATGCGTAGCCTCCGTCTAATAATCATCCTTATACTCGCAATCATCGCGATCTCATTTTTTTGGCCAAAATTCAATAAACCTCCAGCAACTATCATACCCTCACAAACTCTAGGACCTTACCTAGGTTACGGCCTAGCCATTCACGGATCCGATGTAAATTTCCCGAAAGCCTTTGACGACCTAGCCCCTCAATTTGTCCGCATGGAATTCGGCCCTCGCTGGGACCATCTCTCAGAAAAAATCCCTACAGGAAAAACCGTCCAGGACTACTACCACTATCTAGAACGTAATTACAACGGAGACTCTCCTGAAAGGCTAACAGGTGCACGAGATTCTCATGAATTTCTCCGCCATCGTAATATCCAAATCATCAAAATCCATTTCGAGCTACCTCACTATTGGCGCGCTAAGGATAACTCAGACAGATTTCTATCTCAGCACATTCAAGATCTCGCTCGCTTTCACACAGCCCATCTCAAATTCCTAAGAAACAACGGCATCAAAATCGACTACATGGAACTAGTAAATGAGCCAGATGGTAATTGGAACGGTCACATCCCTGCCCCAGACTATGCACGACTCCTCCAACTCTGTGACTCTCTCTTTGAAAAACACGGACTCCAAGACGTAAAGATCCTCGGACCTGGGCTCGCATTTCTAAATCTATACAATAAACAAACTCCCTACTTTGAAGAAATTGAGAAAGTCGGCATAGATAACCTTGATGGCTGGTCAACCCACGTCTGGGATGAAGCCGAATTCACCAGCTCTGAACCTGAATACACCTACGGAATCTGGCAGCCCTTTCTAGATACGATCAACAAAATTGACCCAGAAAAAACAAAGCCCATCTTCGTCACCGAATACGCCAGTGATATCACAAAATTCGGCGATAAAGAATGGCCATCACCACGCGACCAAGTAGAAAATACAGTTACAGATACCTGGCACAACGCAGTCCGAGTCATTGCCAACTCAGTCACCCACCTTAACCGGGGCGCCAATGCTCTAGTCGTATACAGGCTCAGTGACACCCACTGGCATAAAACCGACTGGGGAATGATAGAATCCACTAAACCTCCCCATTTCGAAATTAAACCCGTCTATCATGCAGTAAGCCACGCCCTAAAATCTCTCCCAGTAAATGGCAACATCCTAGCTCCTCTCTGGCACCAAAATGATGCTCTAATTACACTCAGCATCATCCACCAAACCTCGGACAACTCATTCCATCTACTCATCGTGAACTCACACGAGAAAACACAAACTACTACGATCAACCTAAATCCTGAAATGCAGAGTGCTTCCATCTCAGACATTTCCACCATGATAAAATCAGGACTCACAGACACCGCAAACATCAGTATCAAAGACACCACACTCAACATCAAAATGCCACCACTCTCCATCAGCAGAGTGAAATTACAGGCAAAAAAATAACACCTTAAAAATCGGTTAGATTCAAAGAATCTATCAGTATCATAAAAAAACTACTACTTTATTCTCCCCTCTTCAATATCGTAAATATCAAACCAATAATAAACAATACTACCCACAGGTAAACACTCAGGAATATAACCCTCAATAAAAACCTGAAGCTCAATCGGCATTTCACTAATCCGCTTGTACCGAAGATCATTATTCCATTGCACAATCTCTTCTATCGTCTGCTCCTTAGCATTCTCCTTAATCCAAGTAGCTACCGCCTCATCGTCAGCTCCAGTCGCTACAAAATCTTTAAAGGCACTAGAAGCAATCCCCGTGAAATCAAAAAACACTTGATCCAGCGGGCAGTCAAAATGATACTCACCATTTGTCCCTGCCACCACCGCTCGGCACTTATCCAGTACTCTACCAGCCACCACATACCCACCAACTGTCTCTCTTGGACTTCTCGGGAATTCTTTCGTAAGGTCTAAACTATTCATATGTATTTCTATTGGTTAATTCGTTAATTATCTATCTACAGATTGGATAAGCAAAGTAACTTCCAATTGTATCTTGTATCACTATCTTGCTCATTAAGACTGAGAGTCTTCAAAATCAATTAAATTCCCAAAAACCTCTTCCTGTATCTCCTAGGCATTTCCTTCAGATCCACCTTCAATAAACAATAAATTGCATCATTAAAACTCTCCTCAACCTGGAATGACAAAAACTTAGCTCCTATGCTAGCATAATAACGAATCAGCGGAGGAATATCACGCTGCCCACCCTCCAGTTCCTGGATCAATCCATTCAGCCTATTCAACCCCATACCTGACCAAAAATCCGTAACCAGTTCATGATTCCTAGTCTGAGCTACAAAAGGGACCTTCGCTCGGACACTAGCTCTTAGCTCCGAATCCTCACTATAATACCTGTCCAGCGTATCCACCAGAATCGATTGACTTAACGGAGTGAACGAATCTGAAATCGTAACCGAACCATAAAGCGCAAAACAATCTCTCGCTATCGCAGCTTGCCCTATCCCTTTCCACAGCGCATCTAACATCTGCGGATTCTTTTGGTAAGATGGTAAAACAAACGACCGACTCAACTCCATCGCGCCCTTACCTCCATTTGATCCCGCCATCTGCTCATAAAACTCTGGCTGCATCTCAAACACATCATTAAGATACATCCCCTTAGCCCCATACGTCTCCAAGATCTCATGCGTAAACCCTATCCTATAAGCCCCCACCAAACATCCCTCAACTTTATCCCACAGCAACAAATGATCATAATACTCATCCTCTTCAGAAAGATCCACCTCCTTACCAGATCCCGCACCAATCGCAGCAAACGTAACCGCCCTAGCCACCCCGATCAAACGCATCACAGCCGGTGCCTCTCTCCCCTTAAACA
This sequence comes from Akkermansiaceae bacterium, assembly GCA_023300205.1. Taxonomy (GTDB): domain Bacteria; phylum Verrucomicrobiota; class Verrucomicrobiia; order Verrucomicrobiales; family Akkermansiaceae; genus Rubritalea. Next base: position 4,600 of record JALZVD010000133.1, read on the forward strand.
AATACATCCCTAACTTCTCAGTGCTAAACAAACAATGCTCCGCATCTAACATCCTCATCTCACCCAGTACCTCTGCATCAGGTATCAAAAGATCCCCCTTATTCATTCCTAAATCATCCTCACTAGAAATAACCGCCCCCTCAGGCTCGGTAACATCGCTCATCACCTTACCTACAACCTCCAACCAAATATCCTCATCCTGAGAAAGATTAAGCCCTGTTAAAGACTTAGCTAATGCCTCACGATGATCATTAGCATTCGTTAAATCACTCGCTACAATTTCATTCTGATCATTCATCCTATCTAAAGTTTCTTTAAATTAGTAAACATCCGTGGCCGATAATACTTCATTCCGCAAACTTTTCAAACTGATTCTTAAAAGTATCCCCCTCTGCTTCCTGCTCCTTAATCCGTTGTTCCGTTGCCGCCCCCTCTTGCTCGATCCGTTCCTCGATCCAATGCTTCTCTTCTTTATCAGGAGCTTCGTCTAACACTGGAGCAGAAGCTTCCACTTGGATGGCGTTTACCTTTTTCAGATCCTCCCTGGCACGATTCAAGCTCATAACCAAATAAGTGATTAATACTCCCAGCACAACTGCTATCATTAATGGTAAGTTTTTCTTCAATGAGTTCATTTTTTTTGAGGTGGTCTTGGTTTAGCCTTCCCTGTCCAGTTCTGCTTCGGATATCTCCCAGCAAGATCTTTCTTCATCTGTTCAAATCCATTCTGCCAAAACCCCTCCAGGTCCTGAGTCATTTGCCACGGCCGCTGATTAGGCGCACAAATATGAGTCTGCACAATAACCGTCCCATTAGCAATAGTAGGAGAAACCTTCAC
>JALZVD010000134.1 GCA_023300205.1 Akkermansiaceae bacterium
CGAACTGATACTCAAATTTCACACTGCTAAATATAACCGAAATCTCTAGCTCACATCATAACGTATTGTGATATGTGTCGTACGCGTCTATACGATGAAGTTAGTCAAAAGAGTTGAAACTAAGTGTTCGACCGTTTGGAATTCACCGAAGGAGAATTCTAGACGTGTATGATCATCATTATCTATTGTTATGAGCTTTTTTCTTTTTGTTTAAGAGTTATGTATTTTTGTTCATCTAAAAATTTAATCCATCCTTCAATTATTTCTATTATTTCAGAAGTTGGTACACTTTGATATTCTATTGGAGTTGAAATATTCCAACTTATAGGTGCTTCAATTCCATCTTTACTTCCAAGATTGTCTATTGCACGCGTTAGTTTAGGGCCGATGTCTATTCCTGAGATTTCGCCACCAAGATGATAGCCTTTACCCTGATTTAAATTTATTTTAATTTCAATAAGTACTTTAGTTGTTGATTCTACAGTTTTCATTTTCTTCAAGTGTGAGAAACAATCTCCGAAAATTGAATAGTCTACATACTCATTCTTTTGCAAGAATTCGTTAGATGCATAGATGTTGGCTTTGTAGACTTGCGTTAAATTAAGACAGTTTAAAAATTAACTAAATTTAAGCTGTATGAAACAATCAAAATTTACGGAGAGCCAAATAATAAGAGCACTCAAAGAAAACGAATCCGGCAGGTCAGTAGAAGAAGTCAGCCGAGAGTTAGGTATTAATAAAGGCACATTTTATAACTGGCGCAAGAAATACGGAGGTATGGAAGTAAGCCATCTCAAGCGCCTAAAAGAGCTAGAAGAAGAGAATAGGAAGTTGAAACGGATGTTTGCAGATGTCTCATTAGACCTTCAAATGGCAAAAGATGTTATCTCAAAAAAGTGGTAAAGCCTTCCGTCAAAAGAGAAGTTGTAGAATACCTAAAGGCTACTTACACTGCTGGAATTGGACGAATGAGTTCAATTGTAGGTTGGAGTAGATCAACATGGTATTATGAGAGTAAGATAGATGATACGCAGATAATAGAGAAGTTTACAGCGCTTGTAGAAACCCATTCAAATAGAGGTTTTGAAAACTATTATAATCGTATTCGACGAGAAGGCTACAAATGGGCATGGAGCAGAATGTTACGTGTTTATAGGGAAATGGGATTAGTTAGAAGGCCAAAAGTTAGAAAACGCATACCCGAGGAATTAAGAAAACCTTTATACCAACCAGATCATTTAAATGAGGTGTGGAGCATGGATTTTATGAGTGACAACCTAGATGATGGACGTCCGTTTAGGGTACTAAATGTAATAGATGACTGTAATAGAGAATGCTTATTAAGTGAGGGAAGTATTAGTTATCCATCACAACGCGTAATCAGGCGATTAGAAGAGCTTATAGAATACTATGGTACTCCTAAGTGTATACGAACCGATAATGGCCCTGAGTTCAGGTCTCACGAATATAAAGATTGGTGTAAGAAAAACGATATAGAAAGAGTCTACTCCGAGCCTGGTAAACCAATGCAGAATGGCTATGTTGAAAGGTTCAATAGGACGTTTAGGGAAGATGTATTAGACGCTTATTTGTTTAGTAGTACAAATCAATTTAATGTCATAGCTCAGAAGTGGGCAGATGACTATAATGATAGTCACCCTCATAAATCTTTAGGTAAAATGAGTCCTAGAGACTTCAGGAAAAGAGAATTTAATAATTGTATTTTTAAATTATAGACTGTCTTAAGAACCGTAAGTTTACACAAACGGTCAATTACATAGTTTCAGTTCTTTTGATTAACTTCATCGTATAGACGTGCACGACACATATCCCGATACGTTATAGCTCATTCAAAGATAAGAGTTCCAGATTTTGGAATACCAATTAAAAGTTCCTATATTTGGAACAGATGAGAGTAGTTGCTAAAAGTACCTTAAGAGAATACTGGGACAATCATCCAGAATGCAAACAACCTTTGCTTAGTTGGTATAAAGTAGCTATCAAAGCTAAGTGGTCAAATTTTAATGAGATTAAAGAACAATTTGGCTCATGTAAGATTGTTGGGAATGATAGAATTGTCTTTAAAGTTAAAGGAAATAATTACAGATTAATCATTAAAATATCATTTGAAAATCAATTGATATATATAAGATTTTTAGGCACTCATTCAGAATACGATTTAATTGATGCAAAACAAATTTAAATGAGACTAAAACTTATCAAAACTACTGAAGATTATCAAAAGTCTTTAAAACGATTAGATAAAATATTCCACGCTAAAAAAGGAACCAAAGAGCAAGAAGAACTTGAAATTCTTGTTATGCTTATTGAGAGATATGAAACTGAAACCGTAGGTGAATTTCCTGACCCTGACCCAATAGAAGCAATAAAATTCAAAATGGAACAGATGGATATGACACAAAAAGATTTAGCAGAAGTTGTTGGACTCAAAAGTCGGGCATCTGAAATACTATCTCGTAAAAGACCAATGAGTATAAACATAATCAGAAAAATTAGTCAAGCTCTTTCAATACCTGCTGACATTTTGATACAACCATACAAGACTGTCTAGGGAGTGGGAAGAACGAGCTATAACAATAGATAATGATGATCATACACGTCTAGAATTCCCTTCGGCGAATTCAAAACGCGATGATTACTAGCTTCAGTTATTTTTTCTTAATTTCATCTTATCTAGACGTGTACGACACATATCGGCATACGTTATGTACAACACCACAATCTCCCGCACATGATCACCCCGCAAAAGCCATTATAGAAGTTTGCTCTACTCATGAACCCTCCCGCTTCTATAAT
>JALZVD010000135.1 GCA_023300205.1 Akkermansiaceae bacterium
GTCTAGTATTTTAAATCGTCTGGCTCCATGAATTACACTAAAATTTTTCTGACGTGTTTTTTGTAACGTGATCGCTCTAAGCGGGAGTTTTGAGGACCCGGCCGAGGAGGAGGGGGTAGATGTTGAGCGAGAGGAAAATCATGACGAAGGCGATGCTGAGGAAGGTTTCCTAAAGAACTTTTTCACACTGATTCCAGTCTATTTAACCGTTAAAATAGGAAGTCCACGGACATTAAGAGTCAAAGATTTGATGATTTTTCTGGTCGGCATCATTAAATTATTAAACTAATCCCTGATGAGATTTCGATGGATCGCTTTTTTTCTCAGTCTTCTTTTCGTGCCGAGTTCGCTCTGGGGCGCAAAGATTCTTGATGGTGCTTGGAATGGGAAACCCTATTCCTTGGAGGTTCTCGAAAAAGGAGTGGCAGCTGGCCGGACAGCAGCGCTCTCAGAGTGGGCATTCTGTTCTGACAATGGAATAAATGGGGTGCGGTATGACGAAGATCTTATTCAGGAACGTGTTCAGAAAGCGGCTGCTGAAAATGATCCTCTAGCGCTGTATTTGACGGCCTCTCTTTTGGAAGGCCAAAAAGCTGATCCTAAGAAAATTTCGGCTGCCCTTAAGATTGCAGTGGAGTCAAAGCATCCGATGGCTCTCTGGAAGCTGGGGGTGTTTCATCGCCTCGGAATCTTCGGACATGAAAAAGATCTGAAAAAAGGAATGGGATTGATCGAGGGGGCGGCGGAGAAAAATTGCGTGCGAGCCTATGGCAGTCTTGCAATCGTGTATCGGAAGGGAGAGCTGGGCGAAGTTGATTTAGAAAAATCAGCTAAATATTCTTTAATAGGTCTCTCATTCAATGATTCTGGGGCCGCTGAGGATATTTGCCGAGCGCGATTGAAGGAAAGTAAGCATCGAGGTCTTTACACTCATTATTCAGAAAAAGAATTTCAAGCCGCCGAGGATTGTCTCAAGGCTGCTGCCGATGCTGGAGTTCCCCATGAAACCTACTACTATGGGCTTCTGCTGGTCCGGACGAATCGCCCGCATCAGGGGATTCCTCACCTGATCCGAGCAGCGCATAAGATCTCATATGCGAATGACTATTTGATTGCGCTTGGAAAAAGTCCGTTGCGGTATCGCTTTAAACCGATGTGTTACGCTTCCGAGTATGTCACGGAGTGGAAGCAGGCGGAAATCATCAACGAAGGAGGTGACAGTGACCCCAATACCATTCGGCTGCTTGCGACGAGTTATCTCACCAATTTCATAGATGGCCACCCGAAGGAAGATAAAGGAGTCGAAATGCTTCTGGGGCTGACGAAGTCTTCCGAGCGTGGAGACTGTGCCGCCAGTCACAGCTTAGCGCGCTACTTCACCCATACCGGTCTCTTTCGCTCTGGAGTGGATGAAACTGTCCTTGATAGAGGAATGCAGCATTATCTGTTGCACTCACGATGCCCGATGGCGGCCCACTGGCTGGGTTCTCTCTATGGCGATAAAAATCCCAAGGTCCGAGATGTTCCGAAAGCTATCGCCGCGCTTCGTTTCGCTATCAAGATCAACACTGGAGCCTGGAAAAAGGGCGAGCAAAAATTGCAGAAAGAACTGCTAAAAAATGCCACGAAAGAGGAGCTAGCGGAAGCGGAAGATCTGATTGCCGACGATTGGCCGCATGCTGCTAAGCATCGCGAGATTGCATTTAAGAAGTTACAGAAAATCGGTGATCTAGATCCGAAGGCTGAATTCAATCCTCGCTTCAGGTTCCCGCAAGACGCGGGAGATTTTTAGAGATTATTTACAATGAAACGATTTATTTTATTCCTAGCGATCTTCGCCTTCAAAGTTCATGCCGAGCCGACGAAAACTCTAGAAAAAGCCCTCCAAAATAAGGAGCTGAGTGAGGCTGAGCGGAAAGAACTCGTGCAACTGGTGATTCAGGATAGCGATCAGTTCATTGCAATTCTTAAGAAGGGACTATCTGGGGACTTGCAGAAAAAAGGGGAGACCATTCTCGAAGAAATTTCTACGCCAGCTACCGAAGATGAGGGAAAGAATCGTCTCGGTTCTGCTGTGGGTTGGTTTACCAAATTTAAAGGCGAGGAGTTGACTTCTTATCCGATTTTATCCCTAGTTCACAAAGGTTCTCCGGCGGCAAAGGGAAAGTTGAAATTAGGAGATGTGATCGTGAAGGCGGAAGGAGTTTCGCTTGATGGCGCGGAATCACGAAACCGCTTCGTAAACTTGTTGAAAGTCTGGCCGACAGCATCGCCTCTCGCTTTGGATCTATTACGCAACAACAAGCAGCCTGAATTGGATGAACGTGTTCTGCGCACAACTAAGACGAAGGCTGTAGTCACGCTTGAGAAAAACTGAGGTGATAGAGAATCAAGGAGTTTGACTCTTCAGCCAGATGAGAAAAGCCTTCTGCGCTTGAGGTGAATCAGGATCGACTAAGGTCTTTTTTTTATCAGGTCGGATATTGAGAATGAGAGCTTTCCCTTTTCGAAGAATGTGGAGCTTCACTTTCTCGCCGGGGCTTTGGCTTAAGAAGAGGGAAGCGATGTCTTCTTGATCATGAAGAGGGGCAATCTTGATTGAGTTCAATTCGATGACCAGATCACCAGCAAGTAAGCCGCCACGTTCAGCTGCCGCGCCTTCTGTGACGGAGAGGACAGTGAGCCCGCCTTGTTGAACTTCGGTGGTTTCTGTTTTGACGAAGCGAAAACCATAACTTGGAGTGCCGACGGAAAAATAGAGGGTTTTCGCGATATGTTCGAGTCTGGCTCGTTCTTCTGGGCCGGGCGCTTTTTTGATCGCATTAGGCAGGAGGTCCAATATCAAAGTGCGATGTTGAGAGGACCATTTGAGGAATTTCTTTCCGGCTTCATGACGGATGATGAACTCATCACTCTCTAGAGCGGTGATGAATTTTTGAATCTCTTCTTGAGCTTCTTTGATTTGTTCAGGTTCTCTAAGTTCACCTGTTGTGAGTGATACCACGCAAAGTGGCAACAGCAGGTTTTTCATTACGGAAGAGACTGTGAACATGTTTTAAAATAAAATAATATGTAGTGAGGAATTGCGAGTCTTCGATTCAAAGCGGCATCGCGGCGAATTTTCGGTTCTGAATCCTCAGGGCGAACGTCCCTTGTTCGATCTTACCTTCAGCAGTTTTAACGTCTGCTATCCCGGTTAAGAAAAAAATCGACCGCGGGCTGGCGAACTCATCGACCAGCCCCATTTTGGCTGGTTAGAGATCAATTGGGAGGAGAGTTCGCTTAAGATGCAATTGCTCTCTTCTGAGAGTGGGGATCCTTTGCATACGAATACGGTGAAGATTGAGCCGTGAAGGTCATCGATATCGGCCCAGCAAGTTGATGAGCGCCTCTGGGGTGTTTTCTAGGAGAGCGGTAACCCCTTTGATGACAGGTTTGTGGCGGTCTTTTTCAGATATTTTTGGCGTATTTTTTGCAGCATGATCGTTCTAGGCGGGAGTTTTGAGGACCCGGCCGAGGAGGAGGGGGTAGATGATGAGCGAGAGGAAAATCATGACGAAGGCGATGCTGAGGAAGGTTTCCTTGAGCGCGAAGGAATCGGGTAAGAGGAGAATGAGAGCGATCGAGACGGCTCCTCGAGCCCCGGCGAAGTTGAGGAGCCAGACTTCGCGTTTGCCGATCGGCTGACCGTCGATCTTGAGAAAAGGGCGGAGAATCAGAAGCGAGAGAAGGCGTGGGATCAGAAGGAAGAAGATCACTCCTAGGAAGAGGGAGAGCGAGAAGGATTCCGGGGTGAAGTAGACGAAGAAGCTGGCACCAAGAAGGAAGAAGAGGGCGGCATTAGAAATGTATTCGAGGTATTCCCAAACGTGACGGTGGACATGGCAGTTATGGTCATCCGGTTTGGGCCTGTATCCG
>JALZVD010000136.1 GCA_023300205.1 Akkermansiaceae bacterium
AAGAGAGTAAGCAGTTTGAGGATTTCCAGGTGAGTTCTAGCTGTTGCACCTTCAAGTGCGGCGATTATGTCAGGTGTGGACCCGTTTAAGGTAGGAGTGACACACAGGATATTTCACCGCGAGCTGATGGAGTTGAAACGCAAAACGATGGCTGAGGTGATGCGTGATGCAGGTTATACGCTGGGGATTTTCGGTAAATGGCATTTGGGAGATAGCGCTCCTTGTCAACCGCACAATCGTGGGTTTGATGAGTCATTAATCCACGGAGGAGGGGTTGCTTGGATTAGTGGTATACGCACTAGTGGATCATATTTTGATATGTTTATTCGGCACAGCGGAAAGTTTGTTCAGACTAACGGGTTTTGCACTGATGTTTTTTTCACAAAGGTCGTTGGGGAAATGTGATATCGATGTGAAATTAGACGGCTGGGTAAATTATCTAAAGGAGCAGGAAAATGCAACAGGTATCCCTGATCTTATGATTCCGATCTTTACCTCAGAGTGAGGACTGATACTTTCTGAAGAATAAACTAGCAAGAAAGGTATGAAATTAACAATGAATAAGATTACATTATGCTCACTCGCAGTGTCAATACTGGGGGCGACAGTCTCTCTATTATCGGCGGATTCTAAAGCCCCGAATGTGGTTATCCTGTATGCTGATGATATGGGAGTTGCGGATGTTTCATATGGTGATGCTAAAGCAAAGATACAGACTCCTAATATTGACGGTTTGGCGAGTGAGGGGATGACTTTTTCCGATGGACATAGTTCATCGGGTGTTTGTACGCCGAGTCGTTTTGCATTACTCACTGGTCAGCATCATTGGCGCCGTTTCCATGGGATAGTGAATGCTTTTGGTAAGTCGGTATTTAGGAAGGATGAGTACACTATTGCGCGGATGTTTAAGAAGCATGGGTATAGAACAGCATGCTTTGGGAAGTGGCATTTGGGCTGGGACTGGGATGCTATAAGGAAGAAGGGTGTGGATAAGCAGGATTACAAACTTGCGGCTTCATACGATTGGACAAAGTCTTTTCCAGGTGGGCCGATTGATCAGGGTTTTGATTACTATTTTGGTGATGGGACAATTAATTTTCCTCCGTATTGCTGGGTAGAAAATAATAGGTTTGTCACGATTCCTATTAAGCCGGTGATTAAGTCTCGGCCGCTAGCTGGAGGTGGAGGTTTTCGTCCAGGGCCGATGGCGGAGGGATGGAACCCTTATGATATCTTGCCAACTGTGACGCAAAAGACGGTGGAATGGATCGAGAAACAGGATGGGAATCAGCCATTTTTCATCTACCTAGCGTTCAATTCGCCTCATTACCCGATTGTCCCTAATAAGGAATATCAAGGGAAGTCTCAGGCGGGTTTCTATGGTGACTTTATTATGGAGACGGATGCGATGGTAGGAAAGGTGATGGGTGTGCTGGATAAGAAGGGGATCGCTGAGAATACGATTGTTATTTTTACTGCTGATAATGGTGCTGAGAAGCTGGGTTATCGACGTTTAGAAGATTTTGATCATTGGAGTTCCGGGTCATTTCGTGGTTTGAAGCGTGATTTGTATGAGGGTGGACACCGTGTTCCTTTTATTGTGAAATGGCCAGGTATGATTAAGGCTGGCTCGCAGTCAGAGGAAGTGGTGAGTCAGGTTGATCTAGCGGCTACGTTTGCTGGAATCATTGGTGAGCAGCTGAAGAATGAAGAAGCTATGGATAGTTATAATTTGCTAGCGGTGTGGAAAGGAGAGGAATACGAAAGTCCACTACGTGTCGCGACGGTCCAGAATACGAATAAAGGAAAGTATGCGATCCGACAGGGAGACTGGGTATTGATCGATGACTCTTATGGTAATTATCAAGCGGAGAGTGGGGAGTTTCTAAAACGTTATGGGCTAAGTAAGTTCCCTGAGGATGGAGCTGGATTGCTTTTCAACCTGAAGAATGATCCAAGACAATCTAAGAATGTTTACGTAGATCACCCTGAGAAGGTGAAAGTGATGCGTGAGCTTTTGAAACGCTATAGGGAGGGAGAACGCTGTGCTCCAGGGAGAAACTAAAAAGGCTAACTAAGAGGCCAGTAGTATGGGAAAAAGATAAGCTTGAGGGGAAGGTAATGGATACGGATGATCATTGTTTCAATGATGTTGATGTTTCTATCAAGTAGGTAGTTTTCAAGATGAGCACAGATTATGCTACTGTATTGAAGATTTGTTTTACAAGAATAGATGATTTCTCCAATATGAGTTTAGGAAATGGGGAATCTTACATGTCACCCCCCCCTGATTATATGAGTTTGTCAGATTATGACTATGTGGTAGCTATTTGATCTGTAATACAATGAAAGGGATAGAGGCGGCTTTGATTTGTTTTGTTAATCTTGGGGTAGAATGCCTGTTTTGTATGCTTTTGAGACGGCAGAGGGGGCATTAGGGACTTCAAGTTTGTTGTAGATATTATGAATATATTCGGAGACGGTGTGGATGCTGATTTTTAGTTGGGTAGCGATCATTTTTTGTACATGACCTTCTGCGATGAGTGTTAGAATTTGTAGTTCTCGTTTTGAGAGGTCAGTATTCATGGTCACTTTTGCTGGGATCTGCTGCATGGTATTGAGGATGAAGCGTGAAACACTTGGGTCTAGTGTGGCTCCACCCAAGTAGACTCCTTGGATGCCAGCAATGAGTTGGGAGATGGAGGTAGATTTAAGAAGGTAACCTGAGGCCCCTGAACGGATGGCGCGTAAAACATCTGTTTCTCTATCTGATTGGGTAAGGATGATGACTTTTGTATTAGGGCTTAGTTCTTTAAATATGGGTATGGATTCTAGGCCAGACATTCCTGGGAGGTTTAGATCTAGCAAGAGGATGTGAGGGGCAGGTATGTCTTGTAGGCTGTTGAGCGCAAATTCTACGGCGCCGAATTCACCGATGAGTTCCATGTCTGATGTGCGCTCAAGTGTACAGGCTATACCTTTTCTGTAAGCAAGATTGTCTTCGACTAGAATGATTTTGATCTTTTTTTTCATGGGTGTTTTTTTACATTGGTTAGATACGCATACGAAAAGTAATTATAGTTCCTCCAGACTTGGGGGTTTCATGCGTTATTTTGGCGTTTAGTAATCTGGCGCGTCGTTTGAGGGAGGTGGGTGGTGTCACGACTCCTTTACCGTTATCATAGACGGTAAGGGTGAATTCTTTTTTGTCAGCTTTTAATTTGGTTTCTACGCGGGAGGCTCTTGAGTGACGAATGATGTTGGTGATGCATTCTTTGTAGAATAGAAACACGCCGATACGTTTGCGAGGGGGAAGATGCTCAAGCATCTCTTGGTTTTCAAATGAGATCTCATGTTCTAGATCTGCTCTTAGTTGCTCCGCCAATTTTTTCATGTTTTCTACAAGGTTTGAGTAGAGTTCTTTAGCTTCCAGCATGTCTGCGCAGTATCGGGCGGTTTTTCCGGTGTGTTCGGTGAGAGCTCGGATTTCATCGACATATTGAACGAGTTGCTCCCATTGAGAGTCTTTACCGGCATCATGTACTTCTTGTTTAGCTAGGTCCCCAAATAGGCCGATGGCGTGGAGATTTGCACCGAGTTCATCATGTAGGTTGGCTGCAATACGTTTGCGGGTATGGGCAACGGCACGTTGACGGAGGATACGAGTAGTCAGGATGATAATGACTGCGCCTGCGGCAAGTATAGCGGCAAGCCAACGCGTGATCATTAGTTTTTTTTGTTGACCAGAGTAATGTGCTTGTAGTGTTTTTACGATGAGAGGTCGCTCGGCTTCCAGTTGGTGGCGTTGAGCTAATTCGTTGAGCCATACCCTGACGGGTAGTAGGTCACCATAAATATTACGTCCATCAGTTAGGGCGCTTAATTTACGCATATTCTGCCTGCTGTTAACTGGTGCATTTAAATGGAAAGGTTTTCGTTTCGCGACATTGACATTGTTTGAAAATAGTTCGATTTCTGCAAAACCGATGAGGTTATGAGGGGGGGCATCAGTGGAGGATATTTGGATATAGCGGCAGGTTGTTGCTGGAATGTTCCACATCATGATTGGGCCTGTATCGCGGATGCTTTCTCTATGGAAGTCGAGCAAGGTGACGGCGTCTGAAAAATCTGGATTAGATGCCCCTTGAATAATTAAATGATAAGGAATACCTAAATCACTTGGCTTGGATTGAGGGATGACATCACTATGATCCAAGGCATGGAGGTGGATACGAGAGAGTGAAAAGAGCTCACCCAAATCCATGGATAATCTCGGTGAAGACTGTGCTTTACTGATGAATCCGATGCTTTGAAGTCCATGGGAGGCATCCATTAAGTATGGAGTGTGGCCGTCGACAAGAAAACGCTTATCCCAAGCAGTTACTTGGAAATATGAGGATGATGAAGATTTAACAGGTCTGTGCAGAGCAACATTTGTTTCATTGCTTAAGATCATGACTTCAGAGAGCTGAAATATGTATTTTCCGTCGAATGCGCGTTTGGATAATACATGTGCTTCAATCCTGACCCATGAAGCGTTCACTCCATGGGTCTGGAAGATTAAGGGAGCGATATGAGACTGATTATCCCCAGGGGAATTGTATTCAGCTACGATGACTCCTTCGCGGTCTAGATCGGTTCCGGCTATGATGCGGAACGTTGAAGGGAGTCCATCTGTTTGAAATGCTTTGTGCGTGTCACGTCTGATGTTAGGTGTCAGTATGATTTCGTCGATTGAGGTTTCTTTTTCTAGTTCAATTTCGACCCAAACTTTATTGTGAGGGGTTGGGTAATGTTGAGAACGAAATCCTTGAGATCCGACACCACTGCGCATTCTATAGCGAGCGAGTTGTTTAAGTTGGTTATCGGTATTTTGCAGTCTCTGCTCTAGTTCAGCGAGAGAAAGTTCATGGAGGTTAGGCTCCAATGGAGGGCTTGCAGCGTTGGTCTGAATAAGTAGCAGACTAGCTAGTAAGAATAAAATAGTTTGAAGCCACCACATTGGAATTCCTTTTAACAGAAATAGATGATTTGTCCATTATGTGTGTGGGAAATATCATTTTATGATCCCCCTTATAATAGGGGGTATTCAAATTCTCCTGATTTGGTAAATTTCTAGAATCAGGCGTTGCTTATTATTAGCTCTAAAATTCATTCATTTCACTTATTAGGAATGACTCACTCAATACACTACAATACTTATATAAAATGAAAACACTTACTATCACAATATTAACGGCCACCACATTGGCGTTCATCCCAGTTTGTAATGCTGCAAACGTTAACTGGACTGGCGGAGGGCTAACGGATGATTGGAATGATGTGGATAATTGGCAAGGGAGTGCTATTGCTGGTGCTGCAGTTGATGATTCTGCAATCTTTAGTGGAGCGGGTGATAGCAATACTCCGACAACATCCATTGCCTTTGCGAATGCAACGGATTTCAATTTCAGAAATGATGCAACTTTGACACTCGATGCTGGAGTGACTATTTCCAACATAGATCAAGGACGTACGGGTGGAAATGCAAACAATGACGGAGGGCATATTGTTCAGAATGGTGGTAATCTGTCTGGTAGAGCTCTTCTCATAGCTTCCAATAATAATGCATCGTCACGCTCATCACATACTATTTCAAGTGGTGACGTGTCACTTACGGATAATTATACCGCGAATTCACTTGGTGATGTCATTATGACGGGTTCTATGGCCACTATTTCAGCGGAGAACATTAATTTCACCGAAGCAAATGGAGTTGGATCTACATTAACTTTTGATTTTGATTCAGCGGGGATTGGTTCGTTCACAACGGCGGGAGGTTTTAACGCTGCTGCAGCTTCACTTTTGACGATCAATGCCGCAGGTTATACCCCTGTTCTTGGCAACACTTTCACATTGATCGATGCTGACACATACACAGCCTTTGTAGCTAGTAATATAACGGTGAACGGGTTTGGAGCCGAAGGAGTGGATTATACCCTTACTCAAGATTTAGGGGGGAGTGGTGATTTGGTCCTTACGATCATTCCTGAGCCTAGTAGTACTGCGCTTCTAGGGTTTGGCTTTGGTGCTTTAGCATTGCGCCGTCGCCGCGCTTAATTAGTAAGACTTAATCTAACTATCTTAAAATCTATCCCCGCATAGCATTCTGTGCTGTCCGGGGATATTTATTTATAATATAGATAATACACATATATAAATACTCAAAATGAAAATAATATTTAAGAAGATGAGCGTTAGTTTGTTTTTATTGATGGTTTTGGGTGTTATGAACGATGCTGGAGCGGGGTTGAAGATTTATTATATGCGGCATGCAGAGGGTGGTCATAATGTGAAGAAAGTATGGGAAGAGAAGGGGACTCCTGAGTCTGAATGGCCTGTTTATGTGGGGAATCCTGATATGTTCACGCCGAAAGGGAAAGGGGAGGTGATTGCTGCCACGGAGAGGCTTAAGGCTTATGAATTTGATTTTATTGCAAGTAGTCCTTTGTGGAGAGCTCGTAATACTATTCTGCCTTACATGAAGCACGTTAAGGCTAAGGGCGAGGTCTGGCCTGAGCTAAGGGAAGGTAAGGGGATGATTACTATTTTATCGAAAGATATTCCTGACGTGGAGGGAGTCATACTGAATAAGGGGACGCCGATTCTGTTGCCGAAAGAGGAACAGGCTTTTTTTAAGCTGCGTGATGATGCAACGAATAACTATAGTCAATACCCTAGGGGGAGTGACGATAATGAGCAGGTGGCATATATGAAGCATGCTTCACTAAACGCAATAGAGGTGATTAAAAAACGTTTTGGAGGCACAGAGAAATCAATTTTACTGGCGGGACATAATAGTGCGGGAGTTTCTCTGTTGAAGTTACTTCTCCAAGGAAAACCTGAGATTAAAAGCGGATTACAGAATACTGGGATATGGATGGTGGAGCAGCAGGATGATGGGAGTTTTAAACTGAGAATGTTTAATTCAGTTCCTATAGCCATAGCTCCAGCGAACGCTGCGGGAGATGTGCTTGTTAGATTTAATGATATGGTGGCTGACTTGCAGATGCAATGATTACTAAGGTGGCGGACGGGGTGGATATCGTATATTCGTTTTTAATAGAGAATCAGAATCTTGATGGGTTAGATGGCTCTAATGATTCTTATGTGTTTGGGGTGGGTGACAAGGAGCTGAACTCTCAAGTCACGAAAAAGGATGGGGATTTTATTTTTACTCCGATGCGGGTATCACATTGTCTTGCCAAGAAGGTGAATTTATAGTTCGTGGTTTAAAGGGGTCTTTTACAATTTCCTGTAAGAATAAGTAGTGTTTTGCGTATAGTGGTAGTATCTTACTATTTCATTTATATTATTATTATGTTTTTTAAACGTTCTGCACTGATCCTCGTTGTAGTTTTCTCTTCTCTTCATATGGCATCGGCCAAAGAATCTAGCCCTAATATGGTTGTGTTTCTGGCTGATGATATGGGTTGGGGTGATTCTGCTGTCTATGGTAGTGAGTTGATTGTGAGTCCGAATATTGATAAGCTAGCCAGTCAGGGTGTTCGATTCACGCAGGCTTATTCGGCTTGTGGGGTTTGTTCACCTTCGCGTGCGTCTATTCTGACTGGTCGCACACCTTATCGCAATGGAGTATGGGCTCATCTCTCGGGAAAAGGCCCTGCACATTTACGGTCTACTGAAATTACTTACCCAAAGTTGCTACAGCAAGCGGGCTATCAGACATGTCATGTGGGTAAGTGGCATTTGAATTCTAAGCAGATGTTTAATCATCCAGACTACCCTCAACCGGGAGATCATGGCTATGATTACTGGATGGCGACGCATAATAATGCAGAGCCTAGTCATAAAAACCCAACGAATTTTGTGCGGAATGGTAAGGCTGTAGGTGAGGTGAATGCATTCTCTGCACCTTTTGTGGCGAAAGAAGCGGTTCACTGGCTAAAAGAAATTCGTGATCCGGCGAAGCCTTTTGTGCTATCGGTCTGGGTGCATGAGCCACATCTTCCGATTGGAACTGATCAGCCTTTTCTTGAGCATTACGGGGACCACCGCAATGCAAAATATCTAGGAAATATTACTCAGCTAGACTATGCCTTAGGTCTAGTGATGGATACTCTGGAGGCAGAGGATCTGGCGAAGAACACACTATTCATTTTCACCTCAGATAATGGTCCTGAAGGAAGAGGCGGCGAGATGGGTGGCTCGACGGGGGGGCTGAGTGGTCGCAAGCGAGATGATCTGGAAGGCGGTATACGAGTTCCTGGTATTGTGCGTTGGCCGGGACATATTAAGCCTGGCACAGTGAGTGATGTGCCTGTGATAGGTTCAGACATTTTCACTACGGTTTTAACGGCCGCAGGGGTAGCTATCCCAACTGATCGCACGATTGATGGTGCTGATATGGCACCTGCTTTTTCAGGGGAATTGATTGAGCGCAAGGTTCCGCTGTTCTGGCGTACTCATGTATCGACTCCAAGTAGCCGAGTTGCTTTGCGTGTAGGGGATTGGAAGTTAATCAGTAATGATACGATGGACGTGTTTCAACTTTTTAACTTAGTGAAAGACCCGAAGGAGTCTAAGAACCTTGTTGATAAGATGCCTGAGAAATTTGCGGAGCTTAAGCAAATGATGTTCGAGACATGGGCTGGTATCGAAGCTGAAGGTCCCAGCGAGTGGTGGCTTGAATCCAAAGTAAAACCTAAAAAAGGCGGTAAACTTTCTTACTAGATCAGCCCTGTAACTATTTAAATGATGAATATAAAACAATCTATAGGAGTAGTATTACTTATTCTGCCTTTGTCTGTACTAGCTTCACCCTCCCTAGGAGAAGGCAATGATACAGCGGCTACAGGGGAGTGGTGGAAGAATGATTTTAAGGGCAAGTCAAAGTGGATGAATTTAATGGTGCCTCGTGATGAGGTTATCGGCTTTGCGCTGTATACGACTTTTGATCATACTCTTAAACTGACGGCACAGTTCTATCCGTTGTTAGCCGATGAGCCAAGATTGGCCCGTCTGGAAATCAAGAAGGATGATAATTGGGTAGAGGTAGCACAATCTGAAATTCATGAGTTGGGTTGGTCAGCTCATTTCCGTGTAGAAGATTGGGATTTAACGAAAGATGCGGAATACCGTGTTCTTCATAGTGAGAAAGCTAGCTACCAAGGGATAGTAAGGAAGGATCCTGTTGATAAGCAGACAATCACAGTGGCGAGTCTTTCCTGTAATTCTAAAAAGGATAGGGGAGACCGTGAGAGTATTGTTCGTAATATTAGATTACAAGATCCTGACCTACTTTTCTTTGCGGGTGATCAGAGCTACGATCATAAAGAGCATACAGCTGCTTGGTTGCAGTTTGGGCGTCAATTCGGAGAGCTGATGCGTAATCGCCCGACGGTGACGATTCCTGATGATCACGATATTGGGCAGCCTAATTTATGGGGTGAAGGTGGTAGAGTTTCTAAGTTAAAGGGGAATACCGATGGCGGCTATGCACTGTCCGCTGAGTATGTGCGTATGGTGGAGCGTTGCCAGACTT
This sequence comes from Akkermansiaceae bacterium, assembly GCA_023300205.1. Taxonomy (GTDB): domain Bacteria; phylum Verrucomicrobiota; class Verrucomicrobiia; order Verrucomicrobiales; family Akkermansiaceae; genus Rubritalea. The sequence goes on from JALZVD010000136.1 coordinate 9,545, forward strand.
GGCACTTACCAGATGCGGTTGATCCAAAGCAGATTCAACAAGGAATAGGTGTTTACTTTACCCATTTGACAGTGGGTGCAGTTGATTTTGCAATTCTTGAAGACCGTAAGTGGAAAAGTGGACCTGCGGGCAAAATACCGAAACAGGGTCCACGGCCTGATCATATTAGAAACCCTGACTACGAACCTAAGTCCGTGGATGTTGAAGGTTTGGTGTTGCTAGGCGATCGTCAGTTAGAGTTCTTGAGTGAGTGGAGTCAAGACTGGACGGGAACTGAGATGAAAGCGGTGCTTTCGCAAACACCGTTTGCTGGAGCTGTAACCAACCATGGTAATATTAAGAATAGACTGCATGCAGACATGGATTGTAATGGCTGGCCACAGACTGGGCGTAATAAAGCACTGGTCGAAATTCGTAAGGCGTTGGCACCTCATCTTTGTGGTGATCAGCACCTGGGGGTAACTTTTCAAAATGGAATTGAGGCATGGAATGATGGACCTTGGTGCCACAGTTCACCGGCCATTGTGAATACTATTTATTCACGCTATTGGCTTCCTTTGAATGATGCGGCTGGGAAGAACCGAAATCCTGATAATGTGCTGCCTTTCACGGGAGAATATCTCGATGGTTTTGAAAATAAGATTACGATGCGAGCTTACGCAAATCCTGATAAGAGTAATGCGAAGGGTAGCGGCTATGCGATGGTTTATTTCAATAAGGATAATAGGAGTATTACTTTTGAGAGCTGGGCTGCGAATGCAGATATATCTATGGGTGATAAGCCCTTTAAAGGATGGCCTGTGAAGATCAATCAGTGGGATAACGACGGGCGTGTAGTAGTGGGTGAGCTTGGTAAGATCACTGTAGAGGATGTTGAAAATCCTGTCGTGCAAGTGGTTGCCGAAGAAACAGGCGAGATTCTTTATACCTACCGTGTTG
>JALZVD010000137.1 GCA_023300205.1 Akkermansiaceae bacterium
ACTTCAAAAACGGAAAACTCCGCATCCTAGTTGCCACAGACCTCCTCGCCCGCGGAGTCGATATCACCGCCCTACCCTGCGTCATCAACTACGAGCTCCCTCGCTCACCAAAAGACTACATCCATCGCATCGGCCGCACCGGCAGAGCAGAAACCCCAGGCCAAGCCATCTCACTCATCGCCCCAGACGAGCGCCACCACTTCAAAGTCATCCAAAAGAAAATGGGCAAATGGCTAACCCTAGAACACACAGACGAAATAAAGTTCTAACAAAAACCCCTCACCCAAGGCCCCCCCCATTCACAAAGATTCGTGTAGATTCGTGGTCAAAAACCCATCAACCCAAGCTTCCGTAGCATCAACCCTGTTCCATACTTTTTCAGTGCCTTCAGTGGTTCAAAAAAGCACAGCAGGTCAAAACAACAAGCCCCCCATCGTCCATTAGCAATGATCGATACCAGATCCCAAAAAACATTTCCCTTTATCTAAACTCCCACATGCAGTAAATTACACCTGTGAGCCCACAAAAAAAAGACCGCTCGAATTGGATTGTTAAAAAATTCTCCAGTTTCGATGAACAACGTAATTGGCAAATTGCGCAATGGCAAAGCCAATCTGGTGCAGCCAGAAGACAAGCCGCTTGGGAGCTAGTCTACGACTACTGGGTAAACATCAAAAAAATTGACCCTAATGAACTCAGACTTCAAAGATCTATTACAAAGCTTACAAAAGTTTGACGTTAACTATCTTATTGTTGGTGGCTATGCCGTAATTCACTACGCTCAGCCTCGTTACACCAAGGATATCGATATCTGGCTAGAACCTTCAGTTGAAAACGCAAAAAAACTCATGCATGCATTTGCACACTTCGGCATCCCTCTCATCGGTGTTACTCAAGAGGATTTCACAACCGAAGGCACCCAGTTCAGTATCGGCGTTCCACCCTGTGAAATTGACTTCCTCACCACCATTCCAGGACTTGAATTCACCCCTGCTTGGAATAACAAAGAAACCTGCAAATCGAACGAATTTCCAGCCTATTACGTAAGCAAACAAGACCTCATCACCGCAAAAAAAACCGCCGGCCGCCCCCAAGACCTAGCTGACATCGACGAGCTAAACCGCACCACTTAAAAACCCACCCCCCATTCACAAAAATACGTGTGAATCCGTGCAAATCCGTGGTCAAAAACCCATCAACCCTGTTCAGTGTTATTTCAGTGCCTTCAGTGGTCCAAACAAGCACCGCAGGTCAAAGCAATAAGCCCCCCATCACCCACCTTCACCACCCCAGACCAATCAACCAATGACCAATCAACCTCTGACATACCACAGGCACCCAACCATCTCCCCACCAACACTCACCTCCACTCCCTAAACAACCTCATTGTCCATTGACTATTCAACCAATTTCCCCTTAACTCCCCCGCAGATCAAACCATCACCAATTTAACACAATACCACACAAATGAAAATCGTCGTCGCATACTCAGGAGGTCTAGACACCTCAGTTCTACTCAAATGGCTCAAAGACAAATACAACGCTGAAATCATCGCCTACTGCGCAGACGTCGGCCAAGCAGAAGAACTAGACGGACTAGAAGCCAAAGCCCTCGCAACAGGAGCATCAAAATGCTACATCGGAGACCTCAAAGAAGAATTCGCCAGTGACTTCATCTTCCCAATGTTCCAAGGAAACGCCCTCTACGAAGGCCGCTACCTCCTCGGCACATCCATCGCTCGCCCATGCATCACCAAAGGCATGGTAGACGTTGCCATCGCTGAAGGAGCAGACGCCATCGCCCACGGAGCCACCGGCAAAGGAAATGACCAAGTCCGCTTCGAGCTCTCAGTCGCAGCACTCGCTCCACACATCAAATGCATCGCCCCATGGCGTGATGATGAATTCCGCGCACAGTTCCCAGGCAGAGCAGAAATGATCGCCTACGCAGAGGAAAACAACATCCCAATTAAAGCATCCATGAAGAAGTCATATTCCATGGACCGCAACCTACTCCACATCTCATTCGAGGCGGGAGATTTGGAAAACACCTGGCACGATGCCACAGCAGAAGACGACAAAGACATGTACGTCCTCTCAGTCTCACCAGAAGACGCACCAGACAAGCCACAATACATCCAGTTCCTCTTCGAAAAAGGTGACATCATCGGCCTTAAAACTGAAGGTCTAGCAGAACTCATCACCGAACTCGCTGACTTCAAAGCAACCGGCCAGCAAGACGGCTACACACTCCTCACCCCATACGGCGTCATGCGCGTGCTCAACTCCCTCGGCGGTAAGCACGGCATCGGTAGAGTTGACCTCGTAGAAAACCGCTTCGTTGGCATGAAATCCCGCGGCGTCTACGAGACCCCAGGCGGCACCATCCTCCTAGCAGCTCACCAAGACCTAGAAACTCTAACAATCGACCGCGAAGCCCAGGCCCTCCGCGACTCACTCATCCCGAAATACGCCCAACTCATCTACAACGGATTCTGGTTCGCACCAGAGCGTGAAGCACTACAAGCACTCATCACCAGCAC
>JALZVD010000138.1 GCA_023300205.1 Akkermansiaceae bacterium
CATATATCCCAACCACTCCCCAGAAAATTACAAACCTTATCACCCCATCTCTTAGCCAGTCATCAACCAACCAAGTCCCCACCGCAACCAAAACGAGCAAGAAAATAACCAATTGAGTCATCATCTTTCTCCGCAAAGAGCGATCATCTAAGATCCCCTTCGCAAGCATCAAACAAGTGCTAATATATCCGTTACTTTTCATGAAATCAAAGGCTAGTCCTTAATTAATTTTCCATACGCTTCCCAGAAAGCCTTTGTCTGCTTCTCACACGGAACAAGCTCCACCACCAATGGCGCTATACCAGCTTCTATTTCTAGCTCATCAACATTCTCCACTCGCTGATAATCCCACCCCCACATCATCGCCCATGACTCAAAGCTGAAAGCATGCTCATTGGCAATAATACCCTTCTGCCCATCGTTCATCTGCTTAACTCTTGGTAATTGATCAAAAATTCTCCCTCCCCCATTATTCATCACCACAATCACCCTTCCCTCCGCTTCACAATCATGCAGTAAACTAGGTGCTGATAAATCATACAGAGCAGTGAGATCTCCTAATAAGATCCAAGCATCATGTATTCCATGTGTCCATCCAGCCCAAGTAGCCAACTGACCATCAATCCCGTTAGCTCCCCTATTCGCTCTCACCATCTCATGTGGCACCTCCTTATCGCGCTGTGCAAATAATCCCCACTCCCTTATTGGCAGGCTATTCCCTAGATACACACTTTCTGCCATCGTGGCATAAATAGACGTCATCCTAACAAATGCCGGCTCACTATCTGGGAAACTTTCTAACAACTCATCGATCTGAGATGCTCTCCTTCCATTCCCTTTTAAGAGATCAGTAACATCTCCTACTTCCGTTACCTCACCCACCCCTTTGATGATCCTACTAATACTCCCAGTGATCGTCTCGCTATTACGAGCTAAACCACTAAAACCTGTACGTGATAAATTAAGCACTGCCACCTCTGGTAAACCTTCTAAATCTCGCCAAAATCTTCCAACCGGAACCTCACCGATTCGCAGTACTTTACCAACCTGAGCTCCCCTCAACATCCTATCTGGATCACTCAAACAAAGATCACCTAACAACTCACGTAATCCTGATGTCGGATCCGCCACAACTGGGATCTTCAAAACTTTAAGAAAATGAAACACATCAGCTCTATCCTCTGGCTCTAAACCTCCTAAACAAACCACCACCCCCTTCCACACATCATCGAAAAACCTCACCAAACTAGAAACATTAATCTTCTCTCGCTCAGGCCTCCATTCACCAAGCTCACTATTCCCCGTGAACTTAGAGTCCATCTCTACTCCCTCACCCAAACAAACATTCACATGCCAAGGAATCTTTCCATTCCAGTCACTAAACAACCCATTAACTACATCCTTCACATCCTCACACCCACCAACATAATCCCCAAAAATCCCCACCTGTTCAATAGCCTGCGGTGCGCCACTCCCCCTATACTCAGTTGGCCTATCAGCACTGATCACAAGCAACGGCCTCGCTTGATAATGACACTCCACTACCGCAGGTAAAAGCTCTGCCACAGCGGTGCCAGATGTAGTGATCACAGCACACGGCTCACGCGTATCCATCATTCTACCTAATGCATAAAATCCCGCAGCGCGCTCTTCAAAATGCGACCATACCACCACATCTTCACACCTGATCAGTGCAGAAATAAGCGGAATATTTCTCGCTCCAGAACAAACGACAAACTCCTTCACTCCCTTCTTCAGGCATTCGCCTATTACACTACTCGCTATATCAATATCATTCACTTTCTATTTCATACAAGCTAGACCTCAACTTGTCCATTCTTACAAAAGCCAATCTTACAATCCACTCTGACGCGCTAGATCCTTGATCTGACCATCACCGGTGATACGATACTGATATGAGCAAAGTTCTACGAGCCCCATCGGTCCTCGTGCATGGAGCTTATCAGTAGAAATACCAATTTCAGCACCAAAGCCGAACTCTTCACCATCAGAAAAACGAGTCGAAACATTATGATACACACAAGCTGAATCCAGAGAACTCAAGAACACCTTAGCCTTCTCCTCGTTACGTGTGACGATCACCTCACTATGATGCGATCCATAATGATTCACATGATTAATTGCCTCACTCATGCCTTCCACAATTTTCACAGAAATAATCAAATCAAGATACTCAGTAGACCAGTCTTCCTCAGTTGCAGCTGTGACACCAGAGATAATCTCTTGTGTCTTAGCACAACCTCTAATCTCTACATCTCTCACATCCATCCTCTTCTTTAGCTTCGGTAAAAACTCCGCAGCCACACAACTATCTACTAGCACTGTCTCCAGCGCGTTACACACAGACGGCTTCTGAGTTTTCGCATCATCAATAATCGCTACAGCAAGATCTTGATCTGCATCAGCCTCTACATAAGCATGGCAAATTCCATCGTAATGCTTGATCACCGGCATCCGTGCCATAGACACAACAGCCTCAATCAAACCCTTGCCTCCACGCGGAATAATTAAATCAAGATACTTATCCATACCCGCAAGAACCTGCACAGACTCTCTTTCTGTAAATGGAATCAACTGAATCGCACCCTTTGGTAACCCAGACTTCTCTCCACCTTCTTGCAGAGCCTTCGCCAGAGCCTTGTTAGAATGAATCGCTTCGGATCCTCCACGTAAAATCGTTGCATTCCCTGACTTCAGACACAGCACCGCCGCATCAGAGGTCACATTAGGCCTAGACTCGAAAATAATACCAATCACTCCAATAGGAACACGGACCTTATCGATCTTTATCCCATTCGGACGCATGATAGTCTCTAGCTTCTCACCCACTGGATCAGGAAGACTAGCCACCTGCTCTATCCCTCCCGCAATAGCATCAATCCTCGCTTCATCTAAGATCAACCGGTCTCGCAGTGAGCCTGTGATACCACGCTCATCAGCAGACAAAATATCCTTTGC
>JALZVD010000139.1 GCA_023300205.1 Akkermansiaceae bacterium
CCCTAAGCCAGTAGCAGTTTCTGCTCCTATTCAAACAGCTTCTAAGCCAGCGCCTGCATCGGCGGCGATCAGTCCAGTTGTAGCAGGGGAAGATAAGGTCACTCCACTTACAGGAATGAGAAAAATCATTGCAGAGCGTTTGTTACTATCTAAGCAGACGATCCCACATTTTTACCTTCACGTAGAAGTGGATGCTGGACCGCTTATGGCACTTAGAAAGCAAGTCAATGCACAAGCTGAGAAGTCCCATGGCAATAAATTTACCTTCAATGATTTCGTGGTGAAAGCGATGATCAATGCTTGTGCCAAAGTGCCAGCAGTGAATGCTTCATTTAATGGAGACAGTATTGTGGAGTTTGCCAATGTGGGAGTCTCTATCGCCATCGCAGTTGATGATGGACTCGTCACGCCAGTGGTCAAAAATGCACAAACAAAGTCACTCTTAGCGATCTCAAAGGAAATTAAAGAAATGGCAGTCAGAGCGCGTGAGAATAAGCTCAAGCCTAATGAATTCGATGGTGGGACTATTACTATTTCTAACCTAGGTGCATGGGGGATAGATAGCTTTGATGCTATTGTGAATCCACCTCAAGCAGCGATAATTAGCGTTGGTGGCATTATTGAGAAGGCAGTGGTTAAGGATGGCGAGATTGTTCCGGGAATGCGTATGAACATTGGGATGAGCTGTGATCACCGTGTGGTTGATGGTGCGGTGGCGGCTGGCTACCTCAATGAAGTGAAGAAGCTTCTAGAACAGCCTTCATTGATGCTTATATAAGCGTTTTCTGCTAGAATATTTTAAGATCCACTCAGAGATGAGTGGATTTTTTTGGTGAAGGGTGGGGAGTTAGTTGTTAGAGGTAGGTTTTTAGCCACTCGTTTATGTGGTTGGTTATTTGCTTCCAGTGTCCAGCGAATGAGTGGTCTGTTGCTTCGATGACGATGTGCTTTTTCTTTCCTTTGAGGTGATTGAATAGGAGGGTGCTGTCGTCTGGTAGTACGACGTCATCTTGAGATCCGTGGACTAGAAGCCATGGTAGACGTAGGTCTTTGATGGCGGGGATGATGGTGTCTATCTGACGTAGGTCATCCATGAATTTCTGAGATAGAGGGGTAGCTTGATCTTCCCACATGTAGTCTTGATCTGGGATGAGATCACCAAATTCAGTCTCGGCAAAGAGCTTGGTTCTGACCATGCCTGCAAGTGAGATCATGACGTTGATACGATCATCTTTAGCGGCTGTTAGGGAACCTACTGCGGCACCCATGCTGTAGCCGATGTAGGCTATTTTTTTTGTGCCTTTGGTCTGATCAAGAACGGCTAAAAGGTCATCTGATTCTTTGGTTATTGTGGATTCGGTGAATTGACCTTCGCTGTTGCCGTTGCCACTGAATGAGATGCGCATGGTAGGCCAGCCCATTTTGGCGAGTGAGTTAGCCAGCTTGACCATCATTTCTCGATCCATATCTCCGGTGACGCCGTGAGCGAGGATGATGAGTTTGTCATTTACGGCATCTACGGGGTGTAAGGCGTGATCAATTATTTCTCCTTGCTGGTTTCTAATTTGCATGAATGAGGATATAGATAGCTGGGTTACTGATCACAAGTTAGAAAGAGAATCAAGTGGGTCTGGATTTTGGTTATTGAGTGTTTTAATTTCTTTTGAGCGTTTCCAGCCGAACCAGATTCCTGCGGCCATTCCGCAGAGGTGACCTTCCCATGAGATCTGCTGGTTGAATCCAGGGAGAGCGCCAAAGATCATGCTGCCATAGAAGAAACCAACTGCTAGTCCAGTAAGAATCCATGCGGGGTTTCTCTCCATAAATGCTCTGATCATGACGTATCCGAAGTATCCGTAGACTAGTCCACTGGCTCCGATGTGAACGCTGTGGCCTCTGCCGATGAGCCATGTACCAAGTCCGCCAAGTATGATAATCGTGATTGTAGCTATGATGAAATTGTCTTTTTCCGCCTTTTGGACGATCCAGCCTAAAATGAGGAAAGGGAATGTGTTTGATAGTAGGTGTGAAAAACCTCCGTGAAGAAAGGGCATGAGGGGGATGCCGATTAAGCCGAAGATACTACGAGGGTGGACGCCAAGTTTATCTAGTTGGCCACCTAAGAGTAGGTCGAGGATTTCGATTCCCCAAGCGATGGCTGTGATAGCGAGTAAGCCACGGATACTGGTAGGGATGAAGCTGTGCCACTTGCGTTTGGTGCGGGTGGTGAATGTTGAGGTTGATCGATTCTCTGGCATTAGCACTATTCTAATACGAGATTAGTGATGTGCCAAATGATAAATCTTTTGGGTTACTTGAAGCGCTCAAGTGTTTGGTAGTTCTGGAAGGCGAACATAGCCATGAATATACCGAGCAACATGTGACCTGAGGCAAAGCCATAGATACAGGCAGCTACAGCTACGAACAAGCTGATGGTTATTGTGAGTTTGATTCTACGCGGTCCTAGAGCAGCTTCTAGCATTCTACCTCCATCCAAAGGAAGTATAGGGATACAGTTGAGAATGGCCCAGAAGATGCTTACGCCGACTAGTACACCAATGAAATAGAGGATTAGGGTGTCAGGTAGTGCGAAATTCTGTGCGGCAAAGTAGAGGGTGACACCAAAGATGAGCTGAAGAGCTGGACCAGCGAGGGTGACTAGGAAGGATTGTTTACGATCTAAGATGCCAATAGGATGTGTTGCGTAACCACCAAATGATGAGAGGACGATCTGGGTAGGGAGTTTGTATTTCTTAACCATTAGCGCGTGTCCTAGCTCATGGATAAGAATAGAAATGAAGCCTGCCATTACGAATAGGGCAATACGTAGTAGGAGTTGGTCACTGGGCTGACGTTGGTTGTCCATGAAGCCGATGAAGCCGATGGTGATCCAAAAGATAGGTTCTACTCTTACAGGTATTCTAAAAATGGTGAATTCGAACATGAATTTATTTCTGATGTTGGTTTGTGGCTAGATGGAGTGCATTCCATGCGCTGACAAGGGCGCGGAGTCCAGCCATTTCGATGGATGTGTCGATACCGCAGCCCCAGATGAGGTTGGGAGTGTTATCACATTGTAGCTGGATATAGGCTGCTGAATCTGAGTCTGAACCACCGGTGATGGAATGTGAGCGGTAGTCTGTTAGATTAAAGCTTTTGAGTCCCGATTTTTCAAGAGCATGGGTGAGAGCATTGATGGGGCCGTTTCCAAGGCCGTTGATTTGTTGTGTTTTACCGTTTAGCTTGATGGATGCTGTGCATGCTACATCTCCACGATCACCCGCTGAATGGTCTAGCGAGTAGTCGAGTAATTGCATGGGTGAGTGGGTGTTGACGAATGAATCATCAAATGCGGCTTTGATTTCTTTAGGTTCTAACTCACGACCTAGTTCATCAGCGATTCCGTAGATTTTTGTCCCAACTGTAGGGTGCATTGTCTTGGGGAGATGGAGACCGAACTCTCTTTCTAAGATATAGGCTACTCCGCCTTTACCGCTCTGGGAATTGATGCGGATGATTGCCTCATAGCTACGGCCGATGTCCATGGGGTCGATGGTGAGGTAGGGGATTCCGAATTTGGTGTCTGGGTTATGACTAATGTCGCTGGCACGGCGGTCGATGCCTTTTTTGATAGCATCTTGGTGAGAGCCAGAGAAGGCGGTGAAGACTAGCTCGCCAGCGTAGGGCTGACGTTCAGGGACAGTGAGTTTAGTGACACGCTCGTAGACGTATCTGATCTCTGAGAGGTTAGAGAAGTCTAGGCCTGTTTCTATCCCGTGAGAGTTCATGTTCAGAGCGACTGTGACGATGTCTAAGTTGCCGGTACGCTCGCCGTTTCCGAATAAGGTGCCTTCTACGCGGTCTGCACCGGCTAGAAGTCCGAGTTCAGTGGCAGCGGTGCCTGTGCCACGGTCATTGTGGGTGTGGAGAGAAATGATGGCGTTGTTGCGGTCTTTAAGGTTCTTGCAGAAGTGTTCGATCTGGTCTGCATGGACGTTTGGCGTGCTCCATTCTACGGTTGCGGGTAGATTGAGGATGATTTTGTTTTCGGCGGTGGGCTGCCAGACGTTCATGACGGCTTCGCAGACTTCTATGGCGTAGTCTGGCTCGGTGTCTGAGAATGACTCAGGTGAGTACTGAAGGGTGACCTTGGTGTCTTTGAGCGAAGGGGTGAGTTCCTTGATGAGGATGGCTCCATCGATTGCGATTTGTTTGATTTTCTCTCTTGAGGCATCAGAGAATGTGACTCTACGCTGTAATGGAGAGGTGGAATTATACAAATGGACGATTGCAGACTTAGCTCCGTGTATGGCTGCGAATGTCTTGCGGATGAGGTGCTCGCGGGCTTGAACGAGCACTTGGACAGTGACGTCTTCAGGGATACGGTTTTCCTCAATGAGTTTACGGAGGAATTTGAATTCTGTGTCCGATGCTGATGGAAAACCGACCTCTATTTGCTTGAATCCTATTTTTACGAGGAGGTCAAAATATTCAAGTTTCTCATCGATGTTCATTGGGACTGGCAGTGATTGATTGCCGTCGCGTAGATCTACGCTGGTCCAGATGGGTGCGTGGGTGATCGTCTTATCTGGCCATTCACGGTCAGGA
>JALZVD010000140.1 GCA_023300205.1 Akkermansiaceae bacterium
ACCTTCTTCTTGATATTTACTATTGTGCCTATTGGATTAGGGATATTAGGGATATTGCTTAATCCTTTAGTCAAGAAATTGATGCACGGAGTAAGGTAGGATACAATTACCTATTTAATCTAAACGCCTCTATAAACTCTTTTGAGTTTATAGAGGCGTTTTTTTTTGTCTCATGCTTTAGTCTGTCGGTTAAAATCGGCATCACTACTATCCTTCTTGGGTTTTTTACTCCTTAGTTTATGGAAATTGATTTTAGTTTAGGATAGAATGTGTTCCTATTCTGATAACAAGTGGACGCTTTAGACTTGCTTTAATAAATCTAAAATTTTCTGGTCAACCTCTTTATTTAGTTCATAGTATTTTGCTATCTCAAGTTCGTTTGTGTTTACTCTGCGGATATTGCTATTGATTGTTCCTTGCAGAATGACTACGTCTTCCAAGATCGGCAATGATTTTAGCTTGGCGTATTTTGATAGCCACCATATTGCATTTTGGGTGTCTCCATTAGACATGAAATTTATAATTTTACTTTTTAGTTCATTTGTGGAAATAGTCTCGACAAAATCACTGTCATTAAAGATCTTGACGAAGATTCTATTTTTCTTTTTTCCGTAGTTGTTTATACTTATTTTCCACTTATTGTTTTCATTTTTCTTGAGATAGTATATTTGGGTATTTATGGTATCGTATAAATATGAATATTCTTGCATTTTCGTATCAAACCACTGAATGACCCAGTGTTCTTTTGATCGCATGGTGGCAATGTCATCATCAATGAATTCACAAGTGACGTCAATTAATTCTGCTGTTGAAACATTATTTGGATTAGACAAAATCCAGTTTCTTCGCTTTTCATTTGCCAATACTTGTTCTATTTTTTTGAAAGCGTGGTCGGCTGGAAAAAAGTATTCTTCTAGATTTTTTAGTGATTGGTCATAATTTGGGACACTTTTGTAGGCTGAGAATTCCGCTTTTATAGCATCCTGTATAATCGTTTTAAGCTCAACGCATGTATCATTGGCTTTTTGCTTAGCGAAGAAAGTACAGACAGCAACTGATAAACATATCAAGATTAACCCAATAAGTGACAAGGTAAATTTTTTGCTCTTTGGTTTGACTGGAGATGCTACTTCTGTATTTTTTTCTTGGTTTAATTTGGCGGAGTATTCAAGATAGGTGGGCTCGCCAAAGTATTGGGCAAAAATATTTCTTGAATAATCGCTTCCTTGGGTTTCTCTTTTTATAAGAATACGTCGAAAGGTATCGTATGATATCTTTATGTCTAAATCATTAGACATTTCATTTTCTATTCGAAATTTAACCACCTCTTTTTTGAAGTGCTCCAAGAAAACATTTACTTCTCCTTTTTTCCAAGTAGAAGGTGGCGATTTTAGGATATAATTTCTGCTTAGCCTCAAAGCAATATCATCCCAAAATAGATCTTTTACATCCATAATTTATTGATATACAATAGTTGCAACAAGGTGCAACCATTTTGCATGTGTTTTACTATCTAAAGTGCATTATAAATCAACACAGAAATGTATAGATTTAGTTTTTGTTTAATGCTTTAGCAAAACTACTACTTTATTAAGGAGTACCAGTGTGAAAGCGTTAAATAAAAAGTCATCTGTACTTAAATATTAAATATACAATCATCAATAGAGTTGTATCATTGATGAAGTATAAAAACCAATTCAATATTTTCGTTTTCGACCCCACTAAAACAAAAATTGAATGTTAAAAGTAGGGTTGCGCTTAATAAATGAGGATTAGGAAGTAACTCATGTATACCATTAAGGTATGCATGTTTCTTTCTCAATATAATATTCATTTACATACAAAAATAAATATAGAAATAGAGTTTTGAAAATGTCCTCGGACGAAGTGCTTTAGGAAAAATAGAAAAAATAAATTGTAAGTTCTTTAAAAAAAGTGAAAATTCGTTCCTAAACTAGGAGGAAAACAAAGACTTAATCAAAATAAATAATGTGAATTTAAAATAGGAATATTTTTTTGCATTTCATAAGTGTTTAAGTACGTTTCACAATCTAAAATAAGCATTTCATCATATTTAATTGTATTTCAGGCTCCATAGTCTAAAGTCAAGGATTTATTTTTGCATGTTTTTTGTTTAGTGTATTATCAAACCTTGTGTTCTCTGAAAGAATTTTAATTCTATTCTTTTTGTGACTTGGTTTATTTATATAACATTCTCATCCATTTAAGCACAATTCGACAGCTGTTACTGCTTGTATCTGTACCTGTACATACATGTCTCAGCTATAGTATTAGATCACTAAATAACTGCCAAGTCGATGGCCTTCCGCAATTGTGTATATATTATTTTTTTACTCTGTCTATCACTATCATTATATGCGCAAGATTCAGGATATATTCAGTCTCCATCAATCAAGCTAGAAGAAGGAGAGGTAAATACAGTGAACTCTGGTGTAGAAGCCTATGATCATAGTGAGCGAAATTCGCATGAACTAAAAGGAAATAAAGCCAATATTAATCAAAATGGCTATTTACATAAGCAATCGGTTTGGTTGAACTTGTCCTATGGATCTGTGCTAGCTATGGTAGTTGGCTGTATTTATTTGTTTTATCTCTACACACGCGATAAGAGAATATTGGAAAATGCAATTGTTACAAGCAATAGCAATAAGATTGCTTCCATCCCCTCCAGTCATAAAAATAATACGCTTTCAATGATATCTGGAAAAGAGAAGACAAACGTTGTCGATTATACTTCTAGTAATGAAGAGGTAATTAATGATAAGGCTGTTATCGATAATTCTGTGAACAGCAATAAGGCTAGCAATGACATTTTTGCAAGCAGTGCTAATCCTAATTATATAGTTTTAAGTTCAAAATTAACCACTAAAAAAATTGATCTTTCGCAGTTAATGTATGTAGTTGCAGAAAGCGATGGTACAAGATTTTACCTGAAGGAAAGTAATTTTTGGACTGCTTCCAGACTCAAAGTTATCACCCAGCAATTGCCGAAAGATAAGTTTATCCAGGTTTTTAGATCTATTATTGTCAATATTGAATATGTCAGCAGTGTTAAAAGCAAATTTGTAACCTTAGAGAATGGGGAAGAATTGGCATTAAGTAGAACGTATGCTAAAGATGTCAGGAAGCGAATGCGTAATGGGGGAAAGAACAATAATTCTCATTAAAATGGATATTGTACATATGTTTTGATAGCTTAAGTTTATCCTGCCAAATATTAGTACTTTATTGAAAATACTAAATTTTTATTCCTGTTTTATGTCATTCTAATCGTTTATTGTCACGGTCTTTTTATACGGAAAACTTTATGGTATGAATAGTAAATTTAGCCGGATATCATTACTGCTTCAATTGCAAAAATGAGTAAAGGATAGAGCATAAGCGATATTAAGGTATTGTTCTTTGTTAACTTTGTAGCTTTATTCTATGCAGCATTGCTGGAGAGGAGGTTTATCAGATCGAAAAACATTTTGAAAGAAGATGCAACGAAGTAGTAATTAATAGATCAAGTTTTTTAGCTTCAGATACATTGATCTATCAATTCAAAAATGGAGATCATAATGCAGAGAAAAAACTAATTATCATCGATTAACTCTTTGAGATTAAATAGATTACGGGGCATTACTTGACTTTCAAGCAATGCCCTTTTTAGTGTATGATGTATTATTTAGGCGTGCCACTGCATAAGACCCAAAAACATCCTCCCGCCAGGCTCGGGGGTATAGCCACTGTCATGCTATTCGTGCCCCTACCTATCGACAGGTAGGTCCACTTCGCTTTGGCCTTCAGCCTGCCCATCGAGCTTGACAGGGAATACCACTACTATCCTTCACGCGGCTTTATTGATATTGATTGCAACTTTGCTTTTGCATATCTCTTAAGTATTTAGTTTTAAGTAGCAATAAATCATGTTAGTAACTTGAATTAATTCTCTGTTCGCCGTCAAAATTTAAATCAATTTTCTATGTTTTGTGATTTGATATTATACACGATTAGTGTATAATTTGTACCTCTTGTATTTATTTAAAAGTGTTGAATTTAGGAATGATATACTAGTCGTCTCGCTAATATCAATTCTAGAATGCAGTTCACATGAGAATCCTTGCATTTCGCCAAAATAACTATGCATTTGACCAGTAAAGGGCCTACAAAACTTTTTATAATTGGGTTTTGCTTGTATGTTTAAAAAGTAGAAAATTCATTTTCCTATATCCACAAACTGATTTCATTAATTTATTTAGTCATTGTGACATACTAAGAATTAGTATGTCCTTATGAGTTTTATGTTGACAAGGTAGATTGTAGTCTAATTTATTTTTATAACAAATTATGAGCAAAACCAAACAAGAAGAATCATTGGATATAAAATCTTTATTAGCAAATGTTTTGAAATCAAGATCAACTGATTTTAAAGTGCCTTTTTCTTTAGGGAACAATAAAGAAATTGATATTTCTATAAACAAGATTTGCTTTATTGAAGCTAAAGGTGAGTTAAGTATAATACACCTGGATAATGATGGTGATAGGTCACCAACGGTAGCGATGTCAGTAGGTCAATGCGAAAAAATTCTTAAAAATTTCGCATTTTTGAGAGTTCATCGTTCCTTTCTAGTCAATTGTACTTTCATAAAGTATATTCAATTAAGTTCTGAAACACTAGTGCATTTAATAACAGGAAGTATTATTCCTATATCTAGACGAAAGAAAGAATCTATCAAAATCTATATGATAGATGTAGGCTTATCTTTTTTATTAAAATCTTAAATTTTTGTTATTTAGATCACTGTTTACTTTTCTGTATTGCTGAATTTAATAGATTTTCGCATGAGATTCACGCAAATAAACTTGCTGTAAATTAGATATTTTACTCTTTATTGGTCTCATTTTTTAGGTTTAAAACCTCGTACTTCAGTACGACAAATTCCATTGAGTATCTTTGAGGACAAAAAAAGGTACAAAGATGTCGAAA
>JALZVD010000141.1 GCA_023300205.1 Akkermansiaceae bacterium
CTAGTCGCCTTGATAAATCGGGCAGACGGCGAGCTGTGTTGCGCGAGTTCGGAGAAATGGGCTTTGCCGCATTTGATCTTGGCGCTTTCTTTGTCCCGTAAGTCGTCAGTGAAGAGACTGCTTTTTGTTTCTACAACGAAGTAAAGTTGCTCGGTTCCGTCCGTATCGACGAGCACAGCCCAGTCCGGGTTGTAGGTTCCCAGTGGCGTCGGTATTTTGAACCAGGAGGGCAATTTGGCGTAAAGTTTGATGGATTCGTTTCGCTCCAGTTGAACCGCAAAATCATGCTCGGTTCCTGAATCGTAGATGACTTGTTCGTGGACGCTTTTGTTCACGTCGATCATTGATTTCAGGTAACCTGTCAGCTCTTCCGTTTCGAAAAGTTGCTGAGCGTAGTAGTCATCATCCCCCACCCGCTGGTATTTGATTCCGTCAACCAAGGCGAGACGCTTTGAGCGGTTCACCACTTCGGCAGTAAGATCGATGAACTGTTGGGGGTTTCGTTTAAAATCATCTAGTCGGTCACTTTCCAGGAGAACTCGGCAAAGACCCCGGCGTGTGAGGTGGGTGCGATCTTGAAGCTCCGTGAGAATATCCGGAATCGCGATATCTCCCTCGTCCAAGGTCACCGGTGCTGAGTTTCCAGTTTCCTCTGCGCTCACACCGCTGCGACCGATCTGGATGCCAGCCTTTCGCCATTGGAGGCGTGTTTTAGCGATTGGTGGCGCCTGTTTGAGGGCTTCGATACAACCTTCCAAAAGCTTCTCGTTATTGAATTGAACCCGATAGGTCGTCTTATGTTTGATCCGGTCCCAAAGCGCCTTGAATTCCTCACTTTCAAGAATGGCTCGCCTCGTTTTCACCTGCTTCCGGTCATCTGCGTTCTTGATCTCAAGTCCTCCTGATAGCTTCTTTAAAATTTCAGAAACTTGCGAGAGCTGATCTGTGAATGGTTCAGGGAGAGTGAGAGTTTTCTCCTTAAGTGCAGTGCGGAGGGAATCTTGAACTTTGTTTTTGTGATCGATGAACCCTGCTTCTTTGAGATGCGCCCAGAGTTCTTTCGACTGGTCAAAGCCCATTGGTTTTTGCTCTCCATTTTCATCAGCCACGAATATCCCCGCAAATTGATGAGACTCTACGATTCCAAAGCGGATTCCAGTTTGATCTTCTGTCTCCTTCTGGAGCTTTTCCGCAAATTCCTCGTAGCTCTCGGAGGCAATGACGGTGAGGGTGTTGACCCCGAAGCCCCGGAGCCGCTCCCCCTCTTGGTTGACACAGAGACGGAGTCCTCGGCCAATCGTTTGGCGTCTTTGCTGCTCCGTGTTCATTTCGCGGAGCGAGCAAATCTGAAAGACATTGGGATTATCCCAACCTTCACGGAGAGCGGAATGAGAGAAGATGAATTTCAGCGGTTCGCTTTTATTCAGAAGGCGCTCTTTGTCCTTCATGATGAGGTTGTAGGAACTTGTTTCCACGAGTTCCTTTGAAGCACTTTTCGCCAGTTGACGCTCGTCGAACGGAGTGACGACTCTTTTATCGATCGAAAAATATCCGTTGTGCACATCCTCGGCCGCAGTCGCCAAATCAACCTCTTCAAAAAGAGTTTGGTAGTCGGGATGCTTGGCCAAACGCCGATATTCTTCCTCAAAAATCGTAGCGTAATCCCCTTTTATGGCTTGGCCATCTTCGTCGTAACTCCGGTATTTTTCGACGCTATCGATGAAGAACAGGCTGAGAACTTTAATTCCTTGGGGAGATAGACGGAGTTCTTTATCCAAGTGCTCTTTGATCGTCCGCTTGATCATTTGACGTTGGATCGCGAGAGGCTCGATATCACCGTAGGCTTCTCCGACTCTGAGCCAAGTTTCCCCTCCGGGGTATCGGAGTTCCATGAATTGATCGTCCTTCGCGGTGCGAATTTCTCCTACTGCGAAGTCCTCGTAGATGGGTCTCCCTGTTGTCATCTCCAGGTTGTCCGAGTCTTGCACTGACACAACTTTTCGTGAAACACCAGTCGCGGACTGGGTATCGAGTTCAACCTTTGCCGTGATGACTCCACGAGTGCTGTGAACGGAAATTAAACGCACGAAGGCTTTGTTGTGGGCTCCTTCCACGGTTGCGGCGGCAACCTCGATTTGCTTCACCAATTTTTGTTCATAAGCATCTACCGCATCCAGCCGGTAGACCATGTGATGGTCATTCGCATGAGTCGCCGAGTAGCGGAGAGTGCAAAGTGGGTGCATGGCATCAAGGGCCTCTTTTCCCCTACCGTTGATCCCTCCGTCCACGCTTTGAGGTTCATCGACAATGATGATGGGAGTAGTCGCTCGGATGAGATCGATGGGAAGGTCTCCGCCCATTTTCTCGCTAGGTTTATAGAGATTGTTGACGTCTCTCTTGTTGATAGCCCCCACCGTCACAACCATAATTTGAATGTTCGCGCTGGTGGCGAAGTTCCGCACTGGTCCAGGTTTGCTGGAATCGTAGAGGAAGAAATCGACCGGTGTTCCAGAGTAGAGCGCGTGAAAATGGTCCTCGGTGATCTGGAGCGTCTTGTAGACTCCTTCTTTGATTGCGACGGATGGCACCACGATCACGAATTTACTGAAGCCGTATCGCTTGTTCAGTTCTAGAATAGTTCGGAGATAGACGTAGGTCTTTCCTGTTCCGGTCTCCATTTCTACGGTGAAATCTCCGGACGAAAGTGCCTCCGATGGAGCGAGCCCGTGCCGTAGCTGAACCGCATTGAGATTTTCGAGAATCTCATCGTCCAAAAGCTCCAGCTTGTTTCCGACTCCAAGATCATTTTTAAATCCTTGGAGTTGATCTCCTTTGCGGTCGCGGGTCACGGTGAATTCCGAGCGGCAAATCTCCTGCCCTTGGAAGAGGTCACAAACCGCTTCAATTGCGGCTAATTGGTAATCTAGGTTTGGTTCGAAATGGAGTTTCATACGGAGTCTTTCCAGAGAGGGTGTTCTCGCCAGGTCTCGGAGAGGCCCATGTCGGCAAGAGGGATTTCAGGGTATTCGTCGAAGAGTGAGATCAGATTGGATTTCCACTCAGTTGCGGCATCGGTCGCTTCTTCTTGATCAGGAGTTCGGGTTTCTTTGATCGGACTGATTCTTTGAAGCCAGAAGTAGCACACGGTCAGCATGAGGCCGACTCGATCTAGGGCGAGTGTAGGATCCTGATGCCAGAGAGGATTTTTGTTCTTACCTGGGACTGAAGGCTTCACTCCGAAAGTTCGGCTCCAGACCAGGCTGTGGTGAGCACAGGAGTTTCTGAGAGCGAAGATCGCCTTGCTCCAGGAGAGGAGCTGTTGATCGGGAAAGCCAAAGTCTGCGGCGGCTTTCTTCAAAACGTCTGGCTCAACACTGTTGGCAAACTGGAGGGTCCCGCCACAGGTCATCAGCTCACAAGCCATCCAGAGGGGAAGGTGGTCATGGGAATCGCCGTAGGTTCTCCGAAAGTGTCTCACGAAGCTCTCACTGGCTCGATCCTTCTCATTCCGTAGAGAGGTCAGCCAGGTTTGGTAAGCGGTGAGCTCCAGCCCTTTGAGCTTCACCAGAGATTTGGTATTTCTGATGAGGCGTCGTTTCCAAGACCGCTTTTTGAACTTAGGGAGATTCTTCTCGTCCAAATGTCCAAATGGACCGTGTTTTTCAACGAAGTGGTAGACGAGACTGGTGCGCACGGCCACTTCGATCCTCTCAATGACATCGAGGAGAAGTATGCGGAGACTCCGGTCGAAGGAGTATCGCCGCCAAACCTCATCCAAGGTCGTTCCTGGGAGGTAGTTCTGATCACTTTGCCGAAATGGATAGAGGTAACCACTCAGTCGATAGTAGTTCACCATGCGCAAGCGCGTGATGAGTTCTTCACGGTCTCCGACCAATCCACGACCGATGAGACGGTCGGCCTGCTGTTCCAGAGTGAGAGCTTCCTTTTTGTATTTCACGGAAATCCCCCTTCCTCGAAGGTCATATCACCCAGGCAAAAAAATACCCGCCGAATTACGCATGCAAGCAGAGGCGCGGCAGGTTTGATGCGTAAAAGAAACATATTGTTACACAGATGCAAGATGAAAGTGGATCGACCAGAGCCATCTCGAGAGGGCTGTGATTTCAGGAATCTGACCAGAAAAGACCGTAGAGCCTAGATACTGCGGACGGTTGGGATGTTGTGCTGTTCAAGGATGGCGGTGAGATTTGACTTCGCAGACTCATTCTCAAAAGCGCTGTCACGGAAAACGGCCGTGCTGTCCCCCGCTGGGCTTTGTTCGCTGTGCCACTCTGTTATGCCAATCGCGAGGCGTTCGACATCGTCCTCCGGGATTTCTTTGGAAAGGCAGACAATGAGAGAACCTACTCCAATACTGTGAACCTCGTGGTCCCCAATAGAGCGGACCTCAATTGGGACACAAAGATCGAGACCCAATTTGAGGAGCAGCTCAAAGAGAATGTCCTCTTCAGAGCGGTCCGTTTTCAGGTGTTGGACTGACTCCTCAAGGGATTCGGCAAGGTCTTCCTTGTTAGGGTCCCACTCGCGGATATTCGTGGAATCTAGCTTAAAGACACGGAAACCGAGGTCTCCGGAGAAGAGAGGATTATCTTCCTTAATTTTAGCTCCAGTGAGGCGGAGTCGCTCTTTGGTCAACTCCGCTATGTTCAATGGCAAATTGCGGTCTTCGCAAAATTGAGCAGCCTTCTTTTGACTCGATATACTTTTGCTAAGCTTTTGGGGAAGCTGAACGAGGATAAATTTTTGTTTCGTGTTCTCCTGGGCGTTATGAAGAAAAACGCTGTGGGCCGTAGTCCCTGAACCGGCAAAAAAGTCCATCACGATATCACCATCTGCGGTCGCCATTTCAACGAATTGTTTGATAATGGTTTCATCTTTAGGGAAATCGAAGACTTCATCTTCCATCAATGTCCTCAATCGCTCGGACGCGGATCTGGCCGCCTGATAAAAAACGCTTTGTGGAGTTGCTGTGTCCGTTTCGTGTAGAAAAAGACGGAGCATGATGCTTGTTTCCGTAATAAATGAAATCCGATCCTCTTTGACTAACTGGTCGAAACCTTCTTGGTCAAAACTCCACCCGCGGTTTTCTTTAAGACGAATTGAATTACCTGTTCGTTTATCAATCAGATTGAAACGTCTTCCACCGGGAGCTGTTGGATTTTCTTCTTTATACACACCTCTTTCGTTGATGAAATGGTATCTACGGTGACTAAAAGAGGGTTTAGCCTTCATTGCTCTAAACCAGCCGGCTAGATCAGATGATGCGGCAGCATAATCATCTCCATGAAGCGCTTTCAGGCGTTTCGCTTCTCGAAGCACTGGTTCAACCCCCTCCTTATTAATCCCCCATTTACGAGGAAGTGATTCTCTATTTCGAGCAAAGGCGATCACATATTCGTGACAAATCCCGATCTGGCGAGCGTCGTTCTTATTTGCTCCTTCCCAGATGATTTCTGATACGAGGTTTTCTCCACCGTAAATTTCGTCACAGACAGCTCTTAAATTGGCGACTTCCTTATCATCGCAGCTGACCATGATGATTCCATCTTCCCTGAGGAGATTTCGAGCAAGCTTGAGACGGGGATAGATCATATTCAGCCAGTTCGAATGAAAGCGACCTGACGATTCAGTGTTGGAGGAAACTCTCCCAGACTCTCCGTCTTTTTGACCAGTTATTTGCAAATAATTTGCGACGCCTTCTTTGAAGGTATCTTCATAAACAAAATCGTTCCCAGTATTGTAAGGAGGATCGATGTAAATAAGCCTAACCTTCCCTGCATACGATTTTTGAAGCAATTTAAGGACCTCAAGGTTATCCCCCTCGATCATCAGATTTTGAGTGGTATCCCAATCTTCACTTTCATCCGGACATGGACGAAGAGTCCCGGTGCTAGGAGTGAGCGCGAGCTTTCTTGCCGCCCTTTTACCGTGCCAGTTCAAGCCATAGCGTTCATCGGCATCGGTAACTGTTTGATCTCCAACCAGGGTCTTCAGCACATCCGTGTTCACGACTCCATCCGATAGAAGCTCTGGGAAAAGTTGGGTGAGCACTTCGATGTTCTCTTTCTGAAGATCAGAAGAGTGTGCGGTGGGGTCAGAGGCTGTGATCTTTTGCATCAGTAGGAGGTGAGATTAAAAATGAATGGCCGCGGAGGCGAGTTGCTTTTCCAGGTCGTTGATCTGGAGATTGATTTCCACTCGTCGATTGAGCTGTTTTTCCTTAGCGGCGGCAGATCGGAGAAGCGCGATCTGACGATTCAGACTTTCGGAGTCCGAGAGAGCCTTTCGGCGAAGAGTGGCCGTTTCTGGGGTTGGGGCCGGGGAAAAGGAATCAGTGTGCGCCGCTGCAAGGTATGCCTCGAAGGACTCTTTCCAGTGATCGTAAAAGGAATAGAGGTCGGAATTCCTCTGTTGTGAGATTTCCAAAGAAGACAGGAACGAAGCGGTGACTCCCTCGTTGAGATTCAAAGCTGCGTGGATTGGTTTTTCCTCAAGGACCATCTTGTCAGCATTCCCTTGGGAGTTTTTGAGATGGGCCAGGGAAAGACTGATTTGCTCGGCTTGCTGGGTCACCAAAAGAAGAGGATAAGGAACGGCTCGGTGCAGGAGTTCGGTAAGGCGAAGCTTGTTCGCAAGGGGTCTAAGGGAAAGGGAAAGGACCGCTATCTCAAGATATTCCCGGAGTTCATCCCGAAAAATTGGGACGTTTATGGTGTTCGGCCTCAAGGTAGCGTGCCACTTGATCACCTCGATGCCTTCATTGATTTGACGTTTGTCTGAGGCTGTTGGTGCACCGTTCTCAAGAAGGAGTTTCTTTGGGACACGCTGAGAAACCTCCGCAGTGGGCGGAATGCTCAA
>JALZVD010000142.1 GCA_023300205.1 Akkermansiaceae bacterium
AACTCACCCCGCAGTGGGTCGAGTTGCTGTAAAAGAGAGCCCCGGGAAAAAGGAGTCCCTCCCAGAAATTCCCACCACTCCCGAAAAATCCGGATCCAACCTGTGCCAAATCAAAACGAGTCCAGAGGTCAGGAAAAATCGGTGTTTAAAAATCTCCCCCTGATTCCTAATTCACCAGGCAACACTCAGAATTCACCATTCTAAGCTCGGCCTCTTCAAAACCATCTCAACCGCTACTGCGAGCCGCGACCTCAAGCACGGCGTCGAATCAGGGCTCCTCCAGAAACAAGGAGAGAAAGCCCAGACAGCCTACCAATTCCTAAAATCCTAAGGCGATTTAGCGCATGGGTCACCGTGTCACAGAATGAGATCCCGCGAGCATCACGTGGACGGCCCAGTCATTTATCCGACTGGATACCAGTGTGTTATTTGCCAGCTTCTTGAAACATTCCTGATATCTTTTTCCTGATCAATCTCTCAATTTACTTTAGAAGTGGGGGCCTCGATTCGACGCTTGCTCGCTGTAGTTGGACAGACAAATGATTAGACCTCTAAACGATGCTCAAATCATACGGCCAATCCCGCAATTTACTCGAAGTAGCCGCTATAGTGTTAGGCTCTCCATACGAGATCGGAATCGCAATTTTTTCCGCAACTCCTTGCTCTTTTAAGAAGGCTCGAATCGTCATCACCTTCGTTTTGAGGGGAAAGGTCTTCTTCTCATTCCTAATACTCTCAATCATGCGAACGAATCGCCCATCTAATGTGAGAAAGTAATCCTGACCGGCTCGCTCTGCCGTCCAGAGATGAAAGGCATCAGGAAAATTCCTGGAGCTTCTAACTCTCTGGCAAAGTCCTCTGAACCAGTCAAGTTGTTGGATACTTTCTTTTTCGTAATCATTCAATCCTTCAGAATTCCATTCTTTCAAGCTCGTCTGGATGACTCCGTCTGTTGTCGTGCAAAGCCAATTCATAAATTGCACTTGAGACTCTTTACTAATTGGTTCTGTGCCACTGGAAAATGGGCCACACCTGGTCAAGGGAGGTGGGATGTAACCAATTTCGCAGTTCTCAAAGGCTTCCAGTGGATTTTCCCCATATAGTCTCTCATTCCTTCCATCATGAGTTCCCAGCTTTTTGTTGCTTGGCCTCTCCCTTCACGGATGAACTTCCCTAGAGGATAAACTGCTTCGAACTCACTTTGAAGTCCGAGGTTCGAATCTGCTTCTTTACGCACAATTTGTAGTAAAAGATTTTCACGACCTCCTTCTCTTGGAGGGTCACCGTTGAGGGTTGTCCGCGTCCATTCAAAACATGAGCTATTGGTAATGATGGAATGATCCAATAGTAAGGAAGGATTCTGTAAGCTCATGTGGGACCTAGTTTGGGTTACGGGGAAATAATTACCAAGCTAAGAGAAGTTTCCCATTAGTCATTTTTTGGGGGAGAGCAGGAAAAGCCTTCCCCCGCCGCTACAACGTTGCTCCTTCCCTCTCTCCTCAGAGGCACAGCCTTGCAAGGCTCACTCTCTTGGCGCCTACAACGCTGTGATTTTGAAGTTGAGAACCGCAAAAAAAGGCCCGATTTAGGTCGGGCCTTTTAAGATTTGGAAAAAGATTACGAATCTATCGCTTACGTCTTCCGATGAACGCGACGCCTGCGACTACAGAAAGAAGGAAGGTCGAAGGTTCTGGAGTCGGAGTCAGTTCGTAGCGGAAGTTACTAAGCTCGGGCTCGCTGCACTTGACCTCGGTGCCCATATTGATGTGCTGGGCAATTTGGTTAATGCTGACCCGGTAGGTGTTTCCTTCCGTAAGAGTTCCTGAATATGAGAAGCTACCGCCGCCAGTCGATTCGTCGAATAGCTGATTCGTGATCAGTGAGCCGTTTTCATAGACACGGAAGTGTAAGGATGAATCACCGGCTGTCTGGACGATGTTAGCAGTTCCTCCCATTTGGAAAGTGAGCTCGGTATCTGCTTGGAAGGTGAAGTCATAGCGGTCTAAGCCACGAGCTGATTCGCTTGGTTGAGCACAAGCATGAGCTGATCCGATCCAGTATCCTGCAAGCTCACCAATTAAAGAATCCTGATATCCTCCGGCTTCACTTCCCAGGTCGCTTACGACGTTCACTGAGTCGGTCCAAGCTACGAAATCTGTAGTAGGAGACGATACTTCTTGGACGACGGTCAGGCCAGTGCTGTTGTTTGAGACATTTCCAACCAGTCTGCGGGCGTCAGTGAGCTGAGTGACCTGCGCTTGAGAAATGTTGCCTACTAAGAGGCCTGTCATGATGTAAAGGTGAGTTTTCTTCATCGAATAATCCTTTAATTTGATGAATGGGAGCGCTCAACCTTTCTTTGGTAAAGAAGGGCGTGAAATTAAGGTTTCATGAAAATAAAAATCATCATGAATCCTTTGGTAGCCATTGTTTTAAAATGGAAAAACGACGCTTTTGGTCAAGGCGACCTTAGTGGACTATTTGTGATTGAGGCAAAATAAAGAGACTGCAGATTTACTTTAAAAAGCTAAGAAAAGTTAATTATCTCACCTCGATTCTAGGTGGCGGCTCGTTTTCATGGAGCGAGAAAATGAAAACAGCCGCACTAAGGATAAACCAATCGGACTGGGCATGAATTCCCAAGAGGTTGCAGTGCTTATTGGCATTGTTTCTAGCGGTCAATTAAGCTGCTTTGGAAAGCCAGCAAGCTCTCGTAAGATTCTCGGATTTTGGATTCAGGGAGGGGCGCAATCGAACTGCCATTATAATTTTCGCTTCAATTGTAGTGACTTACCACGTTGATTTTTGCTTGGGTAGTAGAGCTTCTTCCCCTCCCCTGACATTTGAAGAAGAATATGCTGGGCATAGCGAAAAATAGAATCCTCACAGCGCCCGTAGTTGAGGGTTCTTTCTCGCTTCAAGCCACCTTAAAATCGGGGCAGGTTTTGGAGGGTTTCGCGTCCCGCTTGCTGAGGATTCAAACTCAGGGAAGCCTTCCCGAATCACGCTCCGGATGGTGCAATCTTCGGAGTGAGGATGCGAAGAAACAAAAACATGGCTGGCATAGAATAGGGATGAAACCTCTGGGAGAATAAGAGCTTGAGGAGACATTACCTCCTATTCCAGCCCCGCACTCTTACCCTTTCACCGTCTGCTCCACGCCCGCTTGTTTGAGGATTTCCGAGGGAGGTCCGGGGA
>JALZVD010000143.1 GCA_023300205.1 Akkermansiaceae bacterium
TCATGTCAGAGTCAGACATCCTCGGAATCGTAGGATAATCCAAGTAAACAATATTAAATATCAAATCTAAATAACATCATGGCAAAACAACTACAATTTGACGAAAAAGCAAGACAAGCACTCCTACGCGGCGTCTCACACCTCGCTAAAGCAGTAAAAGCAACTCTAGGACCATCTGGCCGTAACGTCATCATCGACAAAAAATTCGGATCACCAGTAATCACTAAAGACGGTGTCACCGTTGCTAAAGAAATCGAACTCGAATGCCCATATGAAAACATGGGAGCTCAGCTCATCAAAGAAGTTTCTTCTAAGACCAATGACGTAGCCGGTGACGGAACTACTACTGCTACAGTACTCGCAGAAGCCATCTACAAAGAAGGCCTACGTAACGTAACTGCAGGAGCTAACCCTATCTCACTACAACGCGGCATCCTTAAAGCTACTGAGGCGATCGTAGCCAAGCTCGCAGAGATCTCTAAACCAGTTTCAGAATCTAAAGAAGTCGCTCAAGTCGCTACTGTCTCAGCGAACTGGGATACAGAAATCGGGAACATCATTGCTGAAGCAATGGACAAAGTAGGTAAAGACGGAACCATCACAGTCGAAGAAGCTAAAGGGATCGAAACAACACTCGACGTCGTTGAAGGAATGCAGTTCGACAAAGGCTACCTCTCACCATACTTCGTCACCAATCCAGAGAGCATGGACTGCTCACTAGATAACGCACTCATCCTCATCCACGAGAAGAAAATCTCTAACCTTAAGGACATCCTCCCTATCCTAGAGAAAACAGCAAAGACTGGTAAGCCACTCCTTCTCATCGCAGAAGACATCGAAGGTGAAGCTCTCACCGCTCTCGTTATCAACAAGCTCAAGGGCGTCCTCAATGTAGCAGCTGTCAAAGCTCCTGGATTCGGTGACCGTCGTAAAGCTATGCTTGAAGACCTCGCTATCCTCACAGGTGGTAAGTGCATCACTGAAGACCTCGGCGTAAAACTAGAAGACCTCGAGCTAGAAGACCTCGGATCTGCTAAGCGCGTCATCATCACCAAGGACGACACAACCATCGTCGAAGGTGAAGGTGGATCAGAAGCCATCACTGGACGCGTAGGTCAGATCCGTCGTCAGATCGCTGACACAACATCAGACTACGACCGTGAGAAGCTCCAGGAGAGACTCGCTAAGCTAGCCGGTGGAGTTGCTATCATCAACGTTGGAGCTGCTACGGAAACAGAAATGAAAGAGAAGAAAGACCGCGTCGATGATGCGCTTCACGCTACTCGCGCAGCTGTTGAAGAAGGAATCGTCCCAGGAGGTGGCACAGCACTCATCCGCGCACTCGTTAAGTGCCAGGAGTCAGGATGCTGTGACTCAGCTTCTAATGAAGACGAGAAAACAGGCATGGGCATCGTAGCCCGCGCCATCGAGTCACCACTCCGTCAGCTTGCTGCAAACGCAGGTCGCGAAGGTGCACTCATCGTTGACAAAGTTAAACTTGCAGAAGGTAATATCGGCTACAACGTAGCAACAGACGTATACGAAGACCTCATCGAAGCTGGTGTAGTTGACCCTACAAAGGTAACTCGATCAGCACTTCAGAATGCAGGATCTATCGCAGGTCTACTTCTCACCACTGAATGTCTCATCACAGACATCCCTGAGCCAGAAGCTGCCGGACATGACCACGGTCACGACCACGGCGGAATGGGCGGAATGGGTGGCATGATGTAACAACGTGCCGGAGACTTCCAGTCTCCAAATCTACTCAACCAAACAAATCTCAAAGCCGATCATGGAGTAATCCATGATCGGCTTTTTCTTTCTAAAGAGTTCCCCTCCTCCAACCTTAAAGCCATATCCATAAGTAATGTCTGGCATAGCAAATCAAATTAGTTGTATCTTTCCTCCATGCAAACAAATCAAAAACTAGCACTCCTACGTGCCGAAATGGCCAAAGAAGGAATCGATGCCTACATCGTCTCAAACACAGACCCTCATCACAACGAATACGTAGCAGACCGCTGGCAATGCCGCGCTTGGCTATCAGGCATGAAAGGCTCCGCTGGCACAGTAGTCGTCACAGCTGAATGGGCCGGACTCTGGACAGACAGCAGATACTATGAAGCCGCTGAAGCAGCTCTCCAAGAATCAGAAATAGAACTCATCCGTATGAGCGACATCGGGGTAGACCCCATCGACGTCTGGCTAAAATCTAACCTCTCAGCAGAACAAACCATCGGATTCAACGGAGCAGAAACAGATCTAAAACAAGCCCGCTCCTGGATCAAAAGCCTCAAACAAGCACTCCTAAAAACCCGCTCAGACATCGACCTCATTGACCTTATCTGGCAAGATCGCCCAGAAGCACCAAAAGGAACACTCTTCCTCGTCGAGGACTCCTACGCTGGCAAAACCATCCAACAAAAAATCACCGAAGTCCGCGAACAAATGAAAACCACCGGAGCCGAAGCCTACCTCCTAGGACGCACCGATGAATCATGCTGGCTACTCAACTTCCGCGGCACAGACATCGACAGTTCACCAACCCCCTACTGCTACACCCTCATCACCCCTGACTCCGTCATCTTCTACATCGACCCAGAAAAACTCACCCCCACTTCCACCCAAAAGTTCAAAGCAGCAGGCATAACCATCAAAAAATACAGCTCCATAGTCCAAGACCTACAAGAACTCGATGCCTCAATCCGTATCCTCATCGCCCCAAACTACATCAGCTACAAACTCACCCAAGCCCTAAAGCATTGCCTACAGATCGAATCCCGCCCCATCGTCACCGACCTCAAAGCAATCAAAAACGAAACCGAAGTCACCCACCTCAAGCAAGCTATGATCATCGATGGCGCAGCCCTCGTAAAATTCTACACCTGGCTCTACTCCCGCCTAAATAACGGAGAACCAGTCAGTGAACTATCAGCAAGCCACAAACTCGAAGCCTGTCGCGCAGAATTCGACTCCTTCCGTCATATCAGCTTCGAATCCATCATGGGATACGGCCCAAACGGTGCTCTAAATCACTACGCAGTAGATGAATCAACCGATCAACCACTAAGCTCAGAAAATATCTTCCTCATAGACTCAGGCGGAAACTACCTCCAAGGTACCACAGACACCACCCGAACCATTCCCCTAGGTGAAACTACTCAACAACAAAAAGAAGACTACACCGCCGTCCTCCACAGCATGTTAGACCTCCTCACCCTAGAATTCGCAGAAGGCTCCACCGGAGCCCAACTAGACGGAGTCTGCCGCCTCGCACTCTGGAAATATGGCAAAAACTTCAAGCACGGAACCGGTCACGGAGTCGGCTTCGGACTCGAAGTACATGAAGGCCCACAAGGAATCTCAGGGATGACCACAGAGAAAATGAAACTCGGCATGATCACCACTATCGAACCGGGTTGCTATCGCACAGGCCAGCACGGCATCCGTATCGAAAACATGGTCCACACCACCATCAGCCACGAGACTGAATTCGGCAGATTCTTCAAATTCGAAAACCTAACATTCTGCCCCATCAACACAGACCTCATCGACAAATCCATACTCCCACAACACCACATCGATTGGTTAAATCAATATCACACAGAAGTATTCCGCAAGCTATCACCTCTTCTAACAGCAGAAGAACAAACATGGCTCAAACACGAGTGTAGACCGATTGAGAACGCTGTATAAATAAAATGAATCATAACTCAGTCAGCTAATGATCAGCTGGCTGACACACATTCATCCAAGCCCAATCTCTACCTACCTCCAAAAATACTCGTCCCCACCCGCACATAAGTCGCTCCCTCAGCGATGGCTGTCTCGAAGTCACCACTCATCCCCATACTTAAATGCGGAAGCTTCACTCCATGGGCCAACTCTAACTTATCTCTCAATTTAGCCACCTTCCTAAACCAAACTCTCGCATCTTCAGAATTCACCACTGCAGGAGGAATACACATCAAGCCCACTATCTTCAAACTCGCTAAATCTAACAACTCAGAAAAACTCACCTCCAGCTCCTCCACACTAAACCCACCCTTACTCTCTTCAGCACCTATATTCACCTGCAGAAGCACAGACGGCACTATCTTCATATCAGCTGCCACATTACTCGTGTATCTCGCCAACTTAAGAGAATCAACACTATGAATCACATCAAATAGCCCCAGCACCTTCCTCACCTTATTCCGCTGCAAACCACCAATATAATGCCATTCCAACTCATCAGAAAGAACCGGAATCTTATCCTGACCTTCCTGTAACTTGTTCTCACCAAAGACCTCCTGCCCCGCATCCACAGCCTTCTGCACATGCTCCGCTGGCCAAGTCTTACTCACCGCGATCAACTCCACCTCACCTGCATCTCTCCCCGCAACTTCACAAGCCCTAGAGACCCGTGACCTTATCTCTATTAGATTATCCGCTACACTCATCACTCTATCCTTTCAACCAACCAGCCACATCCTTCGCAAAATAACTCAAAATAATATCCGCACCAGCACGCTTAATCCCTGTCAGACTCTCCAATACCACCGCCTTCTCATCCACCCATCCTGCCTTCGCCGCACTCTTTATCATCAAATACTCACCACTCACCTGATACGCCGCCACCGGCAACGTAGTAGTCTGCTTCATCCTATAAATAATATCCAAGTAAGCCCCAGCCGGCTTTACCATCACCATATCAGCCCCCTCCTCTTCATCTAAGATCGTCTCCCTAATAGACTCGCTCACATTCGCGTAATCCATCTGATACGTCTTCTTATCTCCCCCCTTAGGCGCAGAGTCCAAAGCCCCACGGAACGGCCCATAATAAGCCGATGCATACTTCGCTGTATAAGATAAAATACTCACATCAGCATACCCTGCCTCATCAAGACCAGATCGTATAGCAGCCACTCTCCCATCCATCATATCACTAGGTGACACAATATCCGCACCAGCCTTCGCATGACAAACCGCCTGCTTCACTAAAATCTCCACAGTCTCATCATTCACAATCTCTCCCTCTCTAACAACCCCGTCATGACCATCAGAATTATAAGGATCAAGCGCCACATCAGTCACCACCACTAAATCTGGATACTCCGCCTTCAGCCCCTTAATCGCACGAGGAATCAACCCCGCATCATTCCAGCACTCATCCGCCGTCTTATTCTTAAGAGAACCATCCACAGCCGGAAAAAGAACCACCGCAGGAACGCCCAGCGCATAAGCCTCACCTGCCTCCTTCACCAACCCAGCCATCGACCACCGCCTACACCCAGGCATCGCATCGATCACCTCATCCTCACTCCCCTCATGCACAAACAAAGGATAAATGAAATCGCTCGCACTCAAGCTGATCTCTCTAACCAAATTCCTTACCCCTACGGACTTCCTATTTCTTCTAGGTCTATGATGCATCCCTTTTTCTAAATCACACAGCCCCCCATGTATAGCAGAAACCCCCACTTGTTGTGACTTGTAAATCCACCATTTTCTGAAATATTACCCTCCTTCAAATGATTGACCACATCCTCAACGTTCTCATCGCTGCATTACCAGTATACTTTATCGTACTTATCGGCGTAGGCCTGCGCAAAGGAAAAGTCATCGACAGCTACATCGACTCAGGAATCACCAAACTCCTCCTCAACGTCCTCCTACCCTGCTTCATCTTCCATAACATCCTTGGCAGTAAAGTCGCATCTAACCTCTCCCAGGTCGCGCTACTAGCCACCATCGGAGCCTCCATCATCATCATCTCACTCGCCATCACCTATGCGCTCTC
>JALZVD010000144.1 GCA_023300205.1 Akkermansiaceae bacterium
ATGATGCCAAAGATGGCGAGGCCGATGAGGAGTGAGTTGGTGGGGTGGTAGTTGTAGTGGATGGCTGATGTGAGTGCGGCGCAGATGGTGACGAGGAGGAATGCCCAGAGTTTGAGGGTGGTGAGGGTTTGTTTGAGAGAGTTTTTAGAGCCGGTGAGTTTGGGGGCGGATGCTTGGACGATGCCGTAGCCGATGATCCATGTGGCCATGAAGGCTCCGACTTGGGAGAAGGTCCAGTTTAGTTGGTCATGTAGGAAGATGGGGAGACCGACTACGAACCAGACATCTCGTGAGGCGAAGAGGGCGGCTCTGGCGATGGAGAGGCGGTTGATAGCGGAGCTTTTGGAGAAGAGTTGGGAGAATTTGACTTTGGTTTTCATTTTCCCGAAGTCGCCACGGATGGTGATGAGGGAGAGGATGAGGGTGAGTGCGATGAGTGTGGTGAGGGTGTAGAGTGCGGGGTTGAAGCCGATGGTGGTGAGGAGGGATGCGCCGAGAAAGAAGCCGATTCCTTTGATGGCATTTTTAGAGCCTGTTAGGATGGCGACTAGTTTGAAGAGTGCGGATTGGTTGTCTTCTTTTACGATGAGTTTGACTGAGCTTTTGGAGCTCATTTTGGTGAGGTCTTTGGCGATGCCGGAGAGGGCCTGGACAGCCATGACGAAGATGACTGAGGTGAGGATGGCCCAGCCTGGTTGGAAGAGAGTGAGACCGATGAGGGCTAGGATTTGGAGTGTTAGGCCGGTGAAGAGGGTGGACTTGAGACCGAGGCGTGAGCCCATCCAGCCGCCGAGGAGATTGGTGATGATACCTGCTACTTCGTAGAGGATGAAGAGGAAGGCTAGTTTGTCAGGGGTGAATCCTAGGTTGTGAAAGTGGAGTAGTACTAGCATGCGCAGAGCTCCGTCTGTGAGCATGAATGCCCAGTAGGAGATGGTGACTGCGATGTAGGATTTGGTGGTCATTAGTCAATGGTCAGGGACGATGGATCCATGGGTTGATGGTGGTGGGGTTGCAACTTTTTAGGTATTAGTGCTGGAGTTGGTTGTGGGCTTATCGACCGGGAGGTCGATGCCACGGGCTTGGGGCTTAGGTGATTGATTTTGCGACTTTTTGGGTTAGGTCCATCATGCGGGCGGCGTAGGCTACTTCGTTGTCATACCAGACTAGGATTTTTAGGAGGGAACCGTCGATTACCATTGTGGATGGGGCGTCTATGATGCCGCTGCGGGTGTCGTTGGTGAAGTCTGCGGAGACTAGGGGTTTTTCTTCGTATCCTAGTATTCCGTTGAGTTCTCCTTCTGCGGCGGATTTTAGGAGGGCGTTTACTTTTTCGGCTGTGGTCTCTTGGTTTAGCTCGAATACGCAGTCTGTTAGAGAGGCATTGAGGAGAGGGACGCGGACGGCGAGGCCGTTGAGCTTACCTTTGAGTTCTGGGTAGATCTGGGTGATGGCTGTGGCTGATCCGGTGGAGGTGGGGATGAGTGAGTTAATAGCGGAGCGAGCGCGGCGTAGGTCTTGGTGTGGTGCGTCTACGATGACTTGGGTGTTGGTGATGTCATGGATGGTGGTGATGGTGCCGTGTTTGATGCCGAGCTTTTGCTGAATGACTTTGATCACGGGAGCGATGCAGTTGGTGGTGCATGATGATGCGGTGAGGAGGTGGTGCTTGGCTGGGTCATAGAGGTGATCATTACAGCCGATGACGATGTTTAGCGCGCTGTCTTCTTTCACGGGTGCGGCGACGATGACCTTTTTGACTCCTTGGCGGAAGTATTCGTTGAGTGTGGCTTCGGTGCGGAATGCGCCTGTGGCTTCTATGACGATGTCACATGATGACCAATCGACAGCGGAGATGGTGTCTTTGTGTGTGACGGTGATTTGCTGTCCGTCTACTGTGATGGAGTGTTCTGCGTGTGAGATGTCTCTGTTCCAGCGGCCGTGGACGGTATCAAATTCTAGGAGGTGGGCGGCAGTTTCTGGGGTGCCGATGTGCTCATTGATCTGGGTAATCTGATATTCTGGGTGATCAAATCCTTCTCTGAATCCGAGTCTGCCCATTCTGCCAAATCCATTTATACCTACTTTCAACATGGGTAGAGGCTATCAAAAAAATGATAAAAGGGAAGTGATAGCTTTGTGACTGTATTGTCACATGAATGGGTTAAAAGTTCATTGCTAGAGCAATTTCTTCTTCTGTGATGAAGAAGGGGTCTTGGTCTGCAAGTTCTAGCATTTCAATGGCGAATACGTCAGTATCTTTTGATGGGGTCTCTGTGATGATTTGATCTGAATATGCGGCTAGTTCCACGAGTGGGATGTCGTGGATAAATTCTGTGTCGAGTGTTGTTTTAGCGATTGAGCTAGGGTTGTTGTTCTGGCTGATGAAGTTGGTAGCGATAAGGACACATGCAGCTGTGGCTCCGAGTGTGAGAGCTATTTTATTGAACTTAGGAGTGGTGATGCGCTGCCAGAGTGAAGGAGTGGCATTGTGATGCTGGAGACGGATCTCACGCATTACATTTCTGGCGAACATGGGGCTGGCTTCGACGGGTGCTGTTTTATCTGCTTTGTCGAGTAGTGACCAGATGTTGTCGTTCTCAAGCTCATTGATTTGAGATTGAGTGAGGTTGTCTGGATTTGGGGTGTTTTGGTTGTTGCTTTTCATGTCTTTGCTGTTGCTGACATTGTTAGTAACTGTTGGGCTTGGGAGAAGTTGCAGGAAAGTTACGAATTTTTTTATCTCTTTTGAGGTGATGTAGTCTTCTGCTAGTTGGATGCACTGAAAAAGGTAGTTGGGCTTTTGTTATGATTTAGGGCGTATGGTTGAGCTTAGCTTTCCCAGTTTTCGATTTTATCGACCATCCATTTGATCCAGAGTGGGTGGGTGTTTAGGCATGGGATAAGCTCGAATTCTTCTCCTCCGTGTTCTAGGAATTCGTCTCTGCCTTCCATGGCTATTTCTTCGAGAGTTTCAAGGCAGTCAGAGATGAATGCAGGGCAGATGACTTTGAGTTTTTTGACGCCTTCTTGAGCGAGTCTTTTGAGTTCAAAGTCTGTGTATGGTGAGAGCCATGGGTCGCGGAGTAGTCTGGACTGGAATGAGATGGTGACGTCTTTGTCATCGATTCCTGCGTGTAGCATGAGAGCTTTTGCAGTTGAGTAGCATTGGTGTCTGTAGCAGGTGCCGTGTGCTGGGTGGCAGGTGTTACAGCAGTCTGGTGTAATGAGGCAGTGAGCGTGTGATGGGTCGCTCTTCTGGATGTGACGTTCTGGGATGCCGTGGAATGACATCATGAGGTGTGCTCCTGAGCCTTCGTATTGAGGCTTGATAGATTCCCAGAGTGCGTGGATGTATTTAGGGTCGTTATAGAATGGCTGTACGAGCTTGGTCTTGATGTCTGGAGCTTGGGCGCGAAGTTCTTCCATGGCTTTAACTACGGCGGACTCGTAGCTGGACATTGCGTAGTGTGGGTAGAGTGGGATGATGAGTAGCTCGGTGATGCCGGCTGCTTTGATCTCTGCGACTACGTCTGCTGTGGATGGGTTAGCGTAGCGCATTCCGAGGAAGATGGGGATCTCGGTTTGTTCTTGGGTGAGCTTTTGCTGGGCGCGGCTGGTGACGATGAGTGGAGATCCTTGGTCTGTCCAAACTTTAGCGTATGCTTCTGCGCTGGCGATGGGTCTCTTAGGGAGGATGATTAGCTTGAGGAGGAGCTTGCGCTTCCATTCTGCGATGTCTAGGACGCGCTCGTCCATGAGGAATTCTTCGAGATATTCTCTGACGTCTGGGACTTCAGTGGAATTTGGTGAGCCGAGGTTGAGTAGTAGTGCGCCTTTCATGTTGATTTATTGATTGATGAGTTGTTGTCTGGTTCCAATAGAGCATGATTTTTCAGAAGTTACAGAAAGTTTTCTTAGAAAATGGGTCTTTTGTATTCTGTTAGGGAATGGGGGGAGTAGGAGTGACTAGAAGAGGTCTAGGTCTTGTGGTTTTTTGGCTGTTGGCTCGTTGGTGTTGTTCGTGAAGGCGGCCGCTTTTGAGATTTCTGGGGAGATGTGAGGGAGAGGCTTGATGAGGTTTGCGGGGAGGGGGAATTGTTTTTCCTGGATGTTAGGAGCTAGTTCTGGGGCGACTAGGTAGGCTTGCTTCATCATTTCAAACTTGGCGTCGATGTTGTCGATGTGGTGTAGGATCTGTGCTTCTGGTGTGCGTGGGAGTGTGGGTGAGCCGAACTCGTAGGTGCCGTGATGCGATGCGATGAGGTGGAGGAGATGGATTCTGACATCGGCATTTGTAGGAGTGAGTTTATCCCAGGTGTC
>JALZVD010000145.1 GCA_023300205.1 Akkermansiaceae bacterium
AACTACCCCATGCGCCCCTCTGACCAAGGCTTCGAGTACTCACTCATCCATAAAGGAGGTGGCCTTGGGCAACCCTCTGACCCCATAGAAAATAACAAAAACTACACCAACCCCATCCTATTTAGAAACAACTCAGAAGTAACCACCGAAGGATACTGCACCGACCTATTCTTCGATGAAGCCATTAAATTCATCTCAGATTCAGCCGTATCTCAACGTCCATTCTTCGCCTACATCGCTACCAATGCCCCTCACGCTCCATTCGGAGATGTCCCAGAAAAATTATTAGAATACTATAAATCAAAAGACATTCCTTCTATCCTTCCTGAATCAGATAAAAATGACCCTAAGAAAATTGACACCGTTCAGCGAATCGCCGCCATGATCACCAATCTGGATCAAAACATAGGCAAGTTGATTCTCAACCTACAAACAAATAAACTCCTAGAAAACACCCTCATTATCTACCTCAACGACAATGGCCCTAACACCCAGCGCTACACTGGAAAATTCCGCGGAGTCAAAAGTAATGTCCATGAAGGTGGTGTCCGCTCACCACTCTGGATCCACTGGCCTGCCAGATTCAAATCTAGTAACCTCATCACCTCCAGCATTGCAGCTCACATAGACATCATGCCCACCATCATGGATGCATGTAATCTCGGCATCCCTGAAGCATTCGCATTTGATGGCAGAAGCCTATTAGAAAAATTATCTGACCCAGCGTTCGAATTAGCTCCTCGCCCCATCATCATTCAAGCCCACCGAGGAGCCAACCTAGTGAGGTATCATAACTTCATGCTCCGTGACCAACAATGGAAACTTTCTAACAACTCAGGGTTTGGTAAAACCAGACTAGAAAAACAAACCCCCTTCGAGCTATATGACCTCTCTAAAGACCCTAGTGAATCTAACAACATCGCTGCAGAACATCCAGCAGAAGTCAAACGCCTCACAGCTCTCTATAACACCTGGTATGATGACGTAACACAAACTCGCATCAGAGACAAAGGAATCCCTGATATCATCGCTGATAAAGAACAAGAAAACCCACTCATACTAACCTGGCAGGATAGAATATCAAAAAACTGGGGAATCAAAGACGATGGATTCTGGAAACTATTCTTCGCTACCAGCACCCGTGCTGACATCATCGTCTATTCCGCAACAGACCAGATCATGGGAGACCATAAACTCAATGGCTTCACCCCTGTCCTCCAAATCGGCACTGAAGTCTATAAAGGCAAACCACTAACTGATCAAAAACTCTCTCTATTCGAAGGTATCAACATTCCTAAAGGAAAGCATAACATCCAAGCCTTCTTTCTCTCTGAAGATGAAACACAAGAAATCTACTCCTATCAGATTCGCCTCATTCACAGATAGCTCATAATCTACCCATAATGCTTGATTTCTCATCCCCCTAGTCCTATTACCCAGCAGCCATGCCTAAAGTATTTATCAAGACATACGGATGACAGATGAACGAACGTGATTCTGAGCAGGTTGCTCGGATGTTCTCTGAAGGCGGATACACACTCACTAAAGACGAGTTTGATGCTGACGCTATTCTGGTAAATACCTGCTCAGTCAGAGATCAAGCTGAGCAAAAAGCACTGGGAAAAATGGGCCACATGGGCAAGCACCGTGTGAGAAAACCTCACGTAGTATACGGATTTATGGGCTGCATGGCTCAGAGCCGTGGAGCCGAACTCTTTGATAACATCCCCCACCTCGACGTCGTCGTAGGAACCCAGAAATACCATAAAGTATTCGAATACGTTGATAATATCCTTACCAAAAGACTCGAACGTAGGATGGATGATGTCGAACTCTCCATGATTGGAGACAACGTCTGTGATACTGATGAAGAATCAGGCTCCCAAAACACCATCAAAGATCACGTCGAAGAAGAAATTAACCCCGCCACCTTCGTCTCCATCATGCAAGGATGTAACATGACCTGCTCATACTGCATCGTTCCAGACACCCGTGGTAGAGAAAGAGGGAGACCCATCTCTAGTATTATCGAGGAAATCAAACAACTCAGAGATAAAGGCGTCGTTGAAGTCACCCTCCTCGGACAAATCGTCAACCTCTACGGCAGAACAGAATTTCCTAAAGTAAACGGCAAATCACCATTCGTTCAACTCCTAGAAGCTGTCCATGAAATACAAGGCATAGAGCGCATCCGCTTCACCTCCCCACACCCTATTGGTTATAGAGATGACCTCATCAACGCATTCACATACCTACCCAAGCTCTGCTCTCACATCCACTTCCCCATGCAGAGTGGCAGCGACCGCATTCTTAAACGTATGCGTAGACCATACAAAAATGAGAAATTCATCGAGATCTGTAACAAAATGCAAGCAGCTCGTAAGGACCTAGCCATCACCACTGACGTCATCGTAGGCTATCCTGGGGAAACAGAAGAAGACTACCTCATGACGAAAAAAACCATGCGTGACATCGGATTCGATAACGCATTCATCTTCAGATATTCTCAGCGCAGAAATACTCCAGCAGCTGAAATGCCAGACCAGATCGCTGAGACA
The DNA here is from genome assembly GCA_023300205.1 of Akkermansiaceae bacterium. Lineage (GTDB taxonomy): Bacteria > Verrucomicrobiota > Verrucomicrobiia > Verrucomicrobiales > Akkermansiaceae > Rubritalea. The sequence continues at coordinate 2,559 of JALZVD010000145.1, forward strand.
GTCAAAGAAGAACGCAACCAAGACCTCCTCGCAATGGTAAATCAAATTGCCATTGCCAAAAACGAACTCCTTGTCGGATCAACCCAGCAAGTACTCTGTACAGGTGGATCAAAAAAAGACCCTAACAGACTCACGAGCCGAACCTCGCAAAACAAAATCGTCATCTTCGACGGTAACGCCGAGCGAATGTCTGGCCAAATCCTCCCCATCAAAATAGAACGCTCATCCGGCTTCACCCTCTTTGGCACTCCTGTCATTCACTAAACTGGACTCACTTTTCTGACATTTTGTAGTTTAGTTAGTATATGCTAACTAAATAATGGCCCTTTCCTGAAATATTTGCCCCTTCGTCTACGTTCTAGAGAACAGAAGTATGCATAATAGCTGCTTTTATCAAATTGTCGTTTAATTCTCGCCCATTTAACGCCTAAATAAAATAACACAATCAACTATATGTTAGTAACATATAAAAAATAACACAAATATAATAAAAAAGTGTGAACAAAATGAGCGAGATTAGCATCTTAATTAGTGAGGACAGCGTTCTAAAGATGAGGTGATAATTAATTAGACAAACAAGTCACCCCGCTAGCGCTAACCAAATAAGAAGCAATCCATAGAGAATACTTCTTACAAAAATAGAGAGATATAAACTCATGACACCTAACGATAACAACAACAGCCTAAGAATCTATCTCCGCGAGATAGCTAAGACAGATCTTCTCACTCGTGAGCAAGAAGTCGAACTTGCTGCAAAAATCAAGAAAGGCGACAAACAAGCAAGATCTCTAATGATCCGAGCAAACCTACGTCTCGTAGTTAAAATTGCTCAAGATTACTCCAACTACGGACTACCCCTCTCTGACCTCATTTCAGAAGGCAACATCGGCCTCATGAAAGCCGTAGAAAGATTTGACCCTGAGAAAGGCGGCAAACTAAGCACCTACGGATCATGGTGGATCAAACAATCTATTAAGCGAGCTCTGGCCAACCAGAGCAAGACCATCCGCCTACCCGTCCACATGGTAGACAAAATTTCAAGAATGCGCAGAATCTCCAATATCTTAGCAGAAGCCCTAGGCCGCGAGCCTACAAACTCTGAACTAGCTGAAGAACTCGGTATTCCTCGCAATAAACTAGCAATGCTCAAGCAGGCATCTCAGCGCCCAGCCTCACTAGACGCTCCTGTCGGTGATGATGACAGCTCAGATTACAGTGAGATCATTGGTGATGATAAGGCCCTAGACCCTTCCCTAGCCTTACAAAGCAAGAACATGCACAACCAGCTAGATGATCTCCTAGATAATCTAGATGAACGTGAAACTCGTATCATCGGCGCCCGTTTCGGACTCGATGGACAAAAGCCCCTCACTCTCGAAGAAATTGGGGTAGAATTCGGCGTAACTCGCGAGAGAATTAGGCAACTTCAAAATGTTGCACTTGCTAAGATGCGTAAAAGTTTGCGAAAAAAAGATCAGCCTATGCCACCCATCCTCTCAGGAGAATTGGCATAAGCTCACAATTTCAATCCATAGCGATTGGGATCGTAGGTGTGAAGAGCGGTGGACATCAGTCTGCCGCTCTTTTTCGTCCCCCCTAAGCTATCCCCCTAAGCCATATTCGCTATCTTCACGATATCACCTGCTACAAACTTAGCATTACCTCGTCCTAGAATATGACTCATCGATGTAGCTAAAACTAACACCCCGCGCGTAGACATCACAGACACAAACTCCAAATACTCTCCTGATGAAATTTTCACCCGGATATTACCAAATTCACCTTCCCCTATCTTCATCAGCGAGGACCCCATCATCGTCTCGATGGTAAATGCCACTAATCCTTGATTCTTCAAGCTAGAGTAGAGAACATCCCCATCCCTATCAATCACACAAATACCATTCGCCTTCACCGTCTTACTAAGCTGCTGATCTATTCTCTCAAAAGTACCTACACCCTTAGATGAATGCACCTCTGGTAAATCAACCGTTACTTTCTCATTCACGCTCACAGGAACAGCCTCTAGATAATGATCACATGACGGAGACTTCTCCTCTGCATCC
>JALZVD010000146.1 GCA_023300205.1 Akkermansiaceae bacterium
TGACTTTTTAGCCACCTCTCTAGCTGCCTGCTCTGTTTTCAGCTCCTCTTCCTTATCAGACACCTGCTTCTTCTTCTTCTTAACCTGTAACTGCTTAGCCTTCGTGTCAGCTAGCTGCTGCTCATGTTTCTCAATGTTCGTCATTGAGTAACCAGCAGCACCAGCAATAGCAACTAGAGCGATAATATATAATATAAGCTTCATAATCTTTTTTAGATAGTAGATTTTATGTTCGTTGTAAGAAATTAATTAACAGTAACTTTTTTGTCCATCACCGTATTAGTATTAGATGGCTTAACTGCTGCAGTCGCCTCGGCCACCACTTTGTCACCTGCTCTCAGGTAAACGTCATCACCCACTGACTCTCTCAAGATATCAGCGGCTGCACGGTTAGGCTCCACAGTTGTCACCTTAAGCTTAGCCACCACCTCATCACCTCTTATCACATCAAGAGTCGATCCAGGAACCACCCCTTGGAAATCACCACCATTTAGAGTGACAAACCCCCATGATGAATAAACTGTCTTAATCGTGGTGTCTAAAGTCGGCTGCGACTTTCCAGATGTTTCAAATTCCACACGCTTTTCATTGATCGCAATAGATGACTCCGAATCTGACTTAGACTGTTTAAGATTACTAAGTGACGCATTACCCTGCTCAATCTCATCAGTAAGCTGTGCTATATCAGAACGTAATCCCTTGATCTTAGGAACAAGCGCCCTCACTCCACCTACTTTATTCATTACCTCAGTAGCCTCTGCCACCTCAGCTTCTAATTGCTTTTTCTGTGACTCTTTAAAAGCAACCTCAGATTTGATCGAATCGATCTTGGAATCTAGCTCACCAATCTCTGCTGTTAGTGACTCATTAGAAGCCAAAAGCTCATCCTTAGCAACCATAGTAGCCTCCCATGCATTCGTGCGTTTTTTAAGGATGCCTACTTCTCTCGTGTAGTTTTGCTCCTGCTTCTGCCTCTCGGCAATCTGACTCTTATATTCAGTCTGGTTTTTATATCCTATCCAAGCCGATATGGCGAGGACTAGCGCTGTTAGTGATCCAAATAATATGGGCATAGTTTCTGTGATTGGGATTAATCGTTTTCAGTGTGTAAAATAACATTAGCTAACAAATACCCCCCTCTACAACCCTAAAGTTCACTCATTTCTACCATTTCTTTACAAAGCCAATTTATTCTTACACATTGCCCCATTCATGAAGACTATCAGACGCATCTTTTCCTACTATGGACGCTACCCAAAACTAGCTAGCGCACAGCTACTTTGTGCCATCCTCATGACAGTTATGCTACCCATATTCTCAGAAATGTCTGGCCGTATCTATAAGAATGTAATCAGCACACACGAAAAAGTCGAAAACACTAAAGAGATACTCAACACCATACAAAACACCCCAACAAACAACGCAGAAGCAAAACAAACCATCGCCAATAAAATCTCTCAAAACCTCCCTGACCTGAGCTCTCAAGAATACAAAAAAGAAAAATCTTCCGACCTCTTCTTCTACACCTCCATCGCACTCGCTTCATTCTTCGGCAGAGACTTCTTCAACTGCCTACGTATCCTCATTAACAACGTCTTTGAACAAAAAGCTATCTTTGACCTCCGTTCAGAACTCTACTCCAAGCTCCAGCGACTCCCCATCAAATGGTTTGATAACCGCAGAACCGGTGACGTCATGACCCGCGTTGCAGAAGACGTCCCCGCCATGGAGCGACTGCTCATTGATGGCGTCGAACAAGGCCTCGTTGCTATCCTTCAAATCTGCGGCATCGCAGTATTCCTCATCTGGAAAGATCCCATTCTCGGACTCACAGCCCTCGCACCCATCCCATTCCTAGCCATCGGCGCCATCATCTACACCAAGAACGCCAAAGACAGATACCGTGACATGAAAAAATTCACCGGTGATATGAACTCCCTCCTCAGTGACAACATCTCAGGCATTAGCCAGATCAAATCCTACGCGGCAGAGAACGAGGAAAAAAAACGCTTTAACGCGCTCTCTAACAAAGTTCGTGAAGCCACCCTCAAAGTCATGAAATACTGGGCGCTCTACTCCCCATCCATGAGCTTCTTAAACTCCATCGGCTACGTCCTCGTCCTCGGTGTAGGCGGCTACCGCATCATCAACGACCCAGCAGTAGGAACAGAAATCTACCTCGTCTTCTTCACCATCATCTGGGCACTATACGAGCCCATAGGCAGACTCCACGGACTCAACCAAATGGCTCTCTCATCAAAGGCCGCCGCAGAGCGAGTATTTGAAATCCTAGACACACCAGATGAAATCCACGCAGACGATGGAGAAGACCTCACATCCCCAGTCAACGGTGAAGTCAAATTCACCAACATATCATTTACCTATGATGAAAATGATGATGTAATATCCACTAACGAAAAACTTGCACCCACACTCAACAACATCTCCTTCACCGCCCAGCCAGGAGAAACCATCGCACTCGTTGGTACCACAGGAGCTGGCAAATCAACACTCGTAAACCTCCTCACCAGATTCTACGAATACAGTGAAGGCTCCATCACCATCGATGGCAAAGAACTCAACACCATCAACAAAACATCCCTCCGCAACTCCATCGCCTACGTCACCCAAGACGCCTTCCTCTTCAACGGAACCGTTCGTGAAAACATGATCCTAGGTAAACGTAACGCCTCAGACCATGAACTCTGGATCGCTCTCGAAGCAGCAAACGCCGCCACCTACGTAAAAGAACTTCCAGAACAACTAGACACCAACGTCGGAGAACGCGGAGTCAAACTCTCCGGTGGAGAAAAACAACGCCTCTCCATCGCACGCGCCCTCCTCAAGAACCAACCCATCCTCATCCTCGATGAAGCCACAGCCAGCGTCGACTCCAAAACTGAGAAACTAATCCAAGACGCACTAGACAACCTCATGTCATCACGAACTGCATTCGTCATTGCTCACCGCCTCTCCACCATCCAAAATGCAGACCGCATCTACGTCCTAGACCACGGCGAAATAATCGAACACGGTACCCACGCAGAACTCCTCAAACTCAACGGCAAATACGCCTCACTCTCCAAACAGTCATTCCTCCTGCAAACTACGGAAATATAAAAAAAATCGCCCACCGCAAAATAAAATGCGATGAGCTATTTAATAAAATCGGTTAAATACTATTACTCTCCAGCCTTCAACTCCTTGATCTCTATTTTCCTAAACTCAGTAGGATGAGACTCAGATTGAATAGAAATAGTCCCGCCTTCCAGCAGAGTCCCATCGTTAAGTTGTGGTTTACTATACTCCACAACCACCTTGCCATCCTGCTTATGACGGATCACCTCACTACCCCTCACCTCTATCTCCACAGTCACCCACTTATCACCACGGTTCGTTGGCCCATTAGGCTTGATCACATGCTTCTTCACCAACTTCCCCTTCCACTCCAGATGAGTTCCTGGAGTACAGATATTCAGATTCCCACGCTCACCCTTCTCTTTGCCACCCAGTAACTGCACCTCAATTGAATTCGGAAAGTCTTGATCCTTCTCCATCGTCTCTGGACTCTGTCCATGAATCATAAAACCATTATTTCGCCAAGCCCAGCCCGGTCCATTGCCAGCCTGTTTACCCACAAAGCGATACTCAGCACGCAAAATATAATGTGAAAATGACTTCTCATAAAACAAATGACCAAACTTCCCGTCCCAGTCACCATAAGAAGAATAATCCACAACCAGCTTCCCATCCTTCACCTTAAAAGCATCCTTAAAATTCACCCCCAAATCAGAACCCTTGAATTTAGGTGTCCAACCAGTCAGATCCTTACCGTTAAATAACTGAACCCACTCAGACTTCTCCGCACCATCCACCTTATCTACCATTTCCTTCTTCTCAACATCCTTACAAGATGCAAATGAAAGCGTGAAAAAGCTCGCCGCTAAAGTAAGAGGTATAGCCGGCATAAATGTATTATTTTTAAACATCACTACAACTAGCACCCCAATCCACAGGACGCAACCCCCAAAACAGCCAGGCACTCTCACGGTCATCTAGCTAGGGAGATATTATGCGTCTAGTGCTTCATTTTGTTCTCATTTGTACCAGAATAATTACAAATCTGAGAAATTCTCTTTATTGTT